>CALGNW010000181.1 GCA_937958345.1 uncultured Neomegalonema sp.
GGTTGCCGTGAGAGGCATGGCGGTTAAGGCGAGCGCCTTTGCGCGGGCCTCGCCGACCAGATGGGTCAGCGCCCAACTGCCGCCGCCATCGGGAATGAGGCCGACCTTTGCGAAGGACTGGATGAACTTTGCGCTTTCGGCGGCGAGGACCAGATCGCAGGCAAGCGCGATGTTCGCGCCCGCGCCCGCGGCCACACCGTTTACGGCGCAAATCACAGGAAAATCCAGCGAGCGGATCAGGCGGACGAGCGGATTATAAAATGTATCAAGCGTCGCGCCGAGGTCGGGGGGGCCATCCATTTTGGATGGATCGCGGTCGCCTAGGTCCTGTCCCGCGCAAAAGCCGCGTCCGGCTCCGGTGAGTAAAAGTGCGCGTTGCCCATCATCGCGCGCCGCCTCGATCGCCGTGCGCAGAGCGTTGTGCATTTCGTCGGTAAAGCTGTTCAAACGATCCGGTCGGTTGAGCGTTATTTCCGTCCAAGTTTCGTGCGGCTGAATCTGGATTGTGTCGGACATCGCCTTGCCTCCGCAACTCTCGCTGACAATTTGTTTGCATAAACCGACCGGGTGGTCAATTAATTACCTGTATGGTCGATCTCCGCAATCTAACACGCTTTTCTAGGTTGAAGATTTGCGGTCTATCGGGTCAAGGTCTTGGGACACAATGAAGGCGCAACAGCCTCGAAAAAATTCCATGGGAGGAAACCCTGACGTCCGAACAGCACGAGGCCGGCAATCGCGCAGTTACAGAATTTGTCGCGCTGCTGCATGATCTTGCCGACTCGCGGCGACGCAATCCCGGTGATCCTGAAACCGATGTGCTGACGCGGTTGATCGCGGGGGATGAGAGCGGGCAGTTGACCGAAGCCGAGCTGTACCAGAATTGTATCTTCATCCTCAATGCAGGGCATGAGACGACGACGAACCTGATCGGCAACGGCTTGGCCTTGCTGGATACGCACCGCGAGGCGCGGGCGGACCTGTTGGCTGATCCGGCGTTGATCGGGCCGGTGGTGGAAGAGGTTTTGCGGATGGAAAGTTCGAACCAGTTCGGTAACCGGCTGACCGTGGAGGACTTGTCGCTTTATGGTCACGACATCGCGGCGGGCACGGATTTGCACCTGTGCATCGGGGCGGCCAATCGTGATCCCGAAGCGTTTGTCGCGCCCAATAGTTTTCAGGCTGACCGTCGCCGGAATAAGCATCTGGCCTTTGGCAGCGGTGCGCATACCTGCGTCGGTCTGACTCTGGCGCGGATGGAGGGGCAGGTTGCGCTGGCGCGCCTGCTGTCCCGTTTCCCTGATTATCAAATTGCGGACGGGGCCGAGCGATCAAACCGTATCCGGTTTCGCGGGTACACCTGTCTTCCCGCCCGTCTCAACTGAGGAATACCGCCATGACTGTTCAAGCCGTTCCGTCCTTTGCCGCCGGTTCCTGGGTCGCTCCCGGTGCGGGTGCGCGGCCTGTCGAGAGTGCGATTACAGGCGCGGTGATTGCCGAGGCGGGGAATGATGCGCTGGATGTTGAGGCGATGCTTGAGTATGCGCGGTCGGTTGGCGGGCCTGCGCTGCGCAAGCTGACATTCCATGACCGCGCGCGGATGCTGAAGGCGCTGGCGCTGTATCTGCGCGAGCATCGGCAACGGCTGTATGATCTGTCATTTGATACGGGCGCGACGCAGAAAGACAACCTGATTGATATTGATGGCGGTATCGGGACGATGCTGGTCTTTGCGTCGAAGGGGCGGCGCGAGATGCCGGATGCGCAGGTCTATCTCGACGGTGATATCGAGATGCTGAGCCGGAACGGGACTTTTCTTGGTCAGCATATCTGTACGCCTTTGCTGGGCGTTGCGGTGCATATCAATGCGTTTAACTTTCCGGTCTGGGGGATGCTGGAAAAGCTGGCCCCGGCGATCCTTGCGGGGGTTCCGGCGATTGTGAAACCGGCCACCGCGACGTGCTATGTCACCGAGGCTTGTGTGCGGATGATCCTTGAGAGCGGATTGCTGCCCGAGGGTGCGGTGCAGTTGGTCAGCGGCGGTCTTGGGTCGATGCTCGATCATCTGGGCGCGCAGGACGTGGTGGCGTTTACCGGATCGGCGCAAACGGCATTAAAGCTGCGCTCGGCCCCGAACCTGTTGCGCGAATCCGTGCGGTTTATGTCTGAGCAAGATAGTTTGAACGCCTCGGTGCTTGGCCCTGATGCTGCGCCGGGGACGCCTGAATTTGATCTCTTCGTCAAGGAAGCGACGCGGGAAATTACTGCAAAGGCGGGGCAAAAATGTACTGCCATCCGCCGGATCATCGCGCCGGAGGGGCATGTCGAGGCTCTTATTGATGCGCTGTCCAATCGGCTGAGCAAAACGATCATCGGTGATCCGAGGAACGAGGCGACGCGCATGGGGGCGGTGGTATCGCAATCGCAAAAGCGCGATGTGCTGGAGAAAGTCGCGGCGCTGTCGACCGAGGCAGAATGCGTCTTCGGTGATCCTGATGCGTTTGAGGTGGAGGGCGCAGAGGTTCAGGGCGGGTCTTTCCTGCCGCCGATGTTGCTGCGCAGCGCTGATCCTGACGCAGCGGTTCAGGTGCATGAGACCGAGGCGTTCGGGCCGGTGATTACCGTGATGGGATACCGCGACGTTGATCATGCGATTGACTTGCTGAACAAGGGCAAAGGCTCGCTGGTGGCGTCGGTGATCACGCGCGATGGTGATACCGCGCGGCAGATGGCGATGGGCGCGGCGGCGTGGCATGGGCGCTTGTACTTCAACAACCGCGACAGC
>CALGNW010000182.1 GCA_937958345.1 uncultured Neomegalonema sp.
AACCGCAGCACTTCCGACGAATCGCCAGCCTGCGCCGATGCATGAATGACGTCAATCTGGGCGCGCACCGTTTGGATTTGCACAAAACGGGGCCGTGCGACCATCAGGCTCGGGTGCTCTGTCGGAACAAGGTTTTCCGTCTCGTGCATTAGTTCTTCGTAGAGTTTTTCGCCCGGACGCAGACCTGTATAGACAATCTTGACGTCCTTTTCCGGCGTGAGCCCCGACAGGCGGATAACCTGCCGCGCCAGATCGACGATCTTCACCGGTTTGCCCATATCAAGGACGAAGATACCCCGGTCACCCTCGGCATCATCCGTGCCGAGCAGCAGGGCCTGAAGAATAAGACGCGACGCCTCGGGGATCGTCATGAAAAAGCGCTCGACGTCAGGATGCGTAACCGTCAGCGGTCCGCCCTGCGCCAGTTGTTTCTGGAAAAGCGGCACGACTGAACCGTTCGAGCCGAGGACGTTCCCGAAGCGCACCGTGACATAACGCGTCGCGCCGGTCAGTTCCGACGACGCGGCATCCATCGCCTGACAATAGGCTTCGGCCAGTCGCTTGGTTGCGCCCATTACATTTGCCGGATTGACGGCCTTATCGGTCGAAACCATGACCATCGCGCCGACCTTTGCAGCGGCGGCGGCATCGGCTACATTTCGCGATCCGATCACGTTCGTGATGACGCCTTCACAGGCCTGCGCCTCGACAATCGGCACATGCTTAAGAGCGGCGGCATGGAAGACGTAGTCGGGACTGTGCAGTTTCATGGCGCGGAAAACGGCGTCACGGTCTCTGACGTCAAGCAGTTTGGAGACGATTTTCAGGCTCGGGAACACGCGCCCGATTTCCTGATCTATCATATACAGCGCATGTTCGGAGGCATCTGTCAGGATCAGCGTCTCCGGGGCGAGGCCGCCGATTTGTCTGACCAGTTCCGAACCGATCGACCCGCCGGCCCCAGTCACCAGGACGGTCGATCCGCTCAGCATTTCGCCGCATGCTTGTGCGTCGAACACATTGGCCGAGCGCGGCAGCAAATCATCCAGCTTAATCGGGCGAAGCTGTTGTCCGATGGTCGAATTGATGCGGTCGGCACGCGGCAGCCACGCAACGGGGATGTTGACCCGATCCGTAATCGAAAGGATCTCGCCAACCGAGCGGTTGCTCATTTCATCGCGTGTCAGGACCAGAAAATCAGGACGCCGCCCTTCCGACGTCAGCTTGCGGATAATGGCGCGCAGCTTGTCGATGGAGCCGAGAACCGGAATGCCGCGCAACGAGGCGGCCTCGCAGTCGGCCTGAATGTGCACGACACCGGCAATCTTGTATTCGCTGTCGGCGCGGCTTTGGGACCGGATAAAATTCGCGACGTGATCGCCGAAACCGATCATCAGAAGCGTCTGCTGCTGTTCCGTGTCTTCGTCCTCGTCCGTGTCTGCGGGTTTAACCGGAGGTTTCTGGCCCCGGAACACCGGCAGATCATGGCTGTGCGCGATCCGCGCAAACAGGCGGGGTCCGAGGACGCCGGCGACCGCTGCTCCGCTCACCATCACCCATCCGGCGAACGGCAGCATTCCGAACAGCAGGATTGCGACAACGGCGGAGGCAACAACTGAAGAGGCCAATGCCGCTTTGCCGTCCTGAAACGAAAAGAACCGCCAGGACGAGCTATATCCGCCCAGAGCGGTGTGAAAGGCAGATTGCAGAACAGGAAGGGCTATTGTTATCAGGGCAACATGCGCAAGGCTCTGGGGATATCCGCTCAGGCTGCGGACCGCGAGCAGCGTTAACAGCGTCGCAGTTCCGACGGACGTTAGCTCAAAACATAACTGGCGGATATTCAGCCTGTTAAAGGGCTGTGCACTGTACTTCATAAACGTATACCCACCCCGATTCGAGGCGTCCTTGCTCACAAAACGATGCTTGCGCATCCCAACTCAAAATAACCAGTTACGCATGACGCGCGTCAGAAAGATAACACCTGCCGCGACGGGACTTCCCGATCAGACTGAACCCATATCATAGGCGGCGAGGTGATTCCAAACATCCCGCTCGGAAAAAGCGGAAAAAATTCTCTCAATATATGGTTAACGCCGCGCCGGAATCCTGATTTATGAAAATATGGGCGCAGCACGTGATCCCCTTTTGGTGTCCCCGACAGGATTCGAACCTGTGGCCCCCAGATTAGGAATCTGATGCTCTATCCTGCTGAGCTACGAGGACTCTCCCTTAAGCATAGCTTTGCTGGTCTGGAGTGTGAAGGGTTCTAATTTAATGCCCTAGCCCGAGCGTTGGAGCGGTATCAAGGTGCGGAAAATGCTGGTGTATCTAGGTTGGTTTGTCGTTATCGCCGTCGTGGCGTTGATCGGCTTATGGTTGTATTTCTCGAATGTCGAAACCCCATCCTATGTCGTCGTCGAGAAGGATGGCGCGATAGAGGTTCGCGATTATCCGGCGCTGATTGCCGCCGAGACACAGCAGGGCGGATCGCGGTATGATGCTGTCCGAAAAGGGTTTTCCCCGCTGGCAGGTTATATCTTCGCCAAAAAAAGGCCCGGAGAGAAGATTGCGATGACAGCGCCCGTCGCTCAGATCGCCGACGAAAACGGGTGGCGTGTCCAGTTCTTTATGCCGAGCGGATACGCGCTGGATACCTTGCCGAAACCCGCTGAAAACTCTGTAAAACTCGCTGAAATCCCTGAAAGAACGCTCGCGGCGATCCGCTTTTCGGGCGTGGCGGATGATGCGCTTCTGGCGGCGAAAGAATCTGCCCTTCGTGCATGGCTCGAGGCGAAAGGCCGCGACGCAGGACCCGCGATTTTCGCCTATTACAACGATCCGTTTACGCCGGGTTTCTTGCGGCGTAACGAGGTGCTGATACAGCTTGAGGGCGAGTAAATCGCTATCCGACCCCGCCTGCTTTCAGTGCCTTTTTCATCACAGTCGGCAATGCTTCGGCCAGGGCTGCCTTACGGTGAACCCATTTGCCGCGCTCCGGCTCCGCATTCATTGCAAACCGGCCTCGTCTGACGCTCAGGATCAGGTGAAAATGCGTGAACGTGTGCCGCGCCTCGCCCGCATCGTCCCACGGTCCGTCCAGCGGCGCTCCCGCTGTGTCGGCGGGCACGATGCCCTCGATCCAATCCGAACCGGGCACTTCCATCATGCCGCCCAGCAAACCGGTTTGCGGGCGGCGGTTGAGCAGAACCGCGCCATCCTCGCGCGTGGCAACCCAGGCAATGCCATAGCGGGTGGGCTTGGCTTTTTTGGGCGTCTTGCGGGGCAGGGTTTCAGCAATTCCCGCCTGCCGCCCCGCGCACATCGGCATGAGCGGACAGATGCCGCAGGCCGGTTTCCTCGGGGTGCAAACGGTGGCTCCCAGATCCATCACGGCCTGCGCATAATCGCCGGGGCGCAGGTCCGGCGTCAGGGTGTCTGCTGCGGCATAGAGCTGTTTTTTCGACTGCGGCAGCGGGTCTTTTATGGCAAAAAGACGCGCCATGACCCGCTCGACATTCCCGTCCAGCACGGTTGCACGGCGGTCAAAGGCAATCGACGCTATCGCAGCGGCAGTATACGCGCCGATCCCCGGTAATTCGAGCAGAGCGGTTTCGGTATCCGGAAACGCGCCGCCGTGGTCTGCGGCGACGGTCTGCGCGCATTTGTGCAGGTTTCGCGCGCGGGCGTAATAACCCAGCCCCGCCCATTCCTTCAAAACCTCTTCCTGCGGTTCGGCGGCGAGGTCGGTGACGCGGGGCCAGCGCGCCGTGAACCGTTCGAAATACGCCTTTACCGTTGCCACGGTGGTTTGTTGCAGCATCACTTCCGACAGCCAGACGCGGTACGGGTCCGGCACGACGCCCCGCGCCCGGTCTTCGGGACTGACACGCCAGGGCAGGGTGCGGGCATGGCGGTCATACCAGTCCAGCATTGCGGCGGGCATGTCCTCTGGGTTAGACGCCTCACGAAACTGTGCCTTTTTCGTTTTTACCAATCCTTCGTCCTATCGGGTAAGGTTCTGCGGAAAGTGAGAGGATAGCGCAAACCCCATGGCAGCACAGGCTGAGCATAAACGATACGGCAAGCGCGGATTTTCGCGTGTCAGTGACGCAGCGAGAAAGCTGATCCGACAGCCGTTGTCAAAGCGGGGGTTCGCGCAATCCAGCCTCCTGACCGAATGGGATAAGGTTGTGGGGGCGCAGATGGCCGGTCTTGTCCGCCCTTTGCGGCTCAGCCACGCGGCGAGAGAGGGCATGGGCGGCACACTGACGCTGGGCGTGCTGAGTGTCCGGGCGCTGGAGGCGCAGCATCAGGAACCGGCGATTATCGAACGCGTGAATGCCCATTACGGCTATCGCGCTGTTGCCCGCATCCGGCTGGCACAGTTGGGGCCGGAGGCGTTCGCCAAGGCAAGACTTGAGACGGCGGCCCCGCAACCCAGTTCAGAGCAGGCGGCGGCGGTTAAATCCGCTGTGGCCCCTGTAGCCGACGAAGAACTGCGCGGCGCGCTCGAGCGGCTGGGTCGCAATATCGCCACGAGAAAACAATAGACGACACAAAACCGATTCAGACTTAAACCAAGGCAGGCAGTCATATGAGTAAGAAACTTCTAACCGGTGGTGCGATTGTCGCTGTATGCGCGGTCATCGGCTACACGGCATTCGGCTTTGCGACCAAATCCGACGCACCCGAAATCACCGCCGCGTCCTCGGTCGCGGGGGTACAGGTTGCGGATGCCAGCGGAACCGTTGTCCCGCTGGCCGATTCCGACCCGGCCCAGCCCTATGCGGGGACAACCACTGAAAGCGGCGGTTTTACCGGTGATGTCGTCGAGGGCGGTGCGGATGCTGCGATCACTGTCATCGAATACGCCTCGCTGACCTGCCCGCATTGCGCGTCTTTTCACAGTCAAATCTACAACCCGATCAAGCCGGATTACATCGACAACGGCAAAATTCGTTTTATTTACCGCGACTTCCCGCTGGATAACTTTGCGCTCGCGGCCAGCGTCATCTCGCGCTGCGGCGGCGAGAAACGCTATGTCGGCATGATTGACCTGCTGATGGAAAAGCAAAGCCAGTGGCGCAGTGCGGATAATGTCCTCGACGAGCTAAAGCGTCTTGCCCGCCTCGGCGGTCTGGGCAGCGCCCAGATTGACGCCTGTATGAGCGATCAGGCGCTGGGCCAGTCGATTGTGGACCGCGCCCGTCAGGGTCAGGATTTCTTCGATGTCAGCTCGACGCCGACCATCCTGATCAACGGTGAAAAGTTCCGCGCAACAACCGAAGCGGCACTGCGCGAAAAGCTTGATTCAATGCTGGCCGAGTAATCCGCTTCGCATTCGGCGTACCGCGTGAATATTTCCGAAGCCGATCCGTTGACGCGGGTCGGCTTTTTGCTATTTAACTGCGTGGCATAACGGTTAATGCTCAGGTAGTTTATGCTGTATGCAGTGTATCCTCCGCTTCTGACCCACAACATCTCGTTGACAGATTGACGCGCCGCTGACTACCGTCGGTCTTTATCTTCTCGTGCCGACAGGCTCCGAGTCGTTGTTAAAGGGTGGCCGGAGAAGCGCCTGTGAAGTTCACGAACCTGAGGCTTTCGGGGTTTAAATCCTTCGTCGACCCGACCGAGTTGCTCTTGCAGCCGGGGCTGACGGGAATCGTCGGACCGAACGGGTGCGGTAAATCCAATCTGCTCGAGGCGATGCGCTGGGTCATGGGCGAAAGCTCGGCAAAATCCATGCGCGGCGAGGGGATGGATGACGTGATCTTTGCGGGGGCGGCAACGCGTCCGCCGCGCAACTTCGCCGAAGTCTCCCTGATGATCGACAACGAGCAGCGCCTCGCGCCGCCGCAATTCGGCGATGCGGAAACGCTCGAGGTCGTGCGCCGGATCACCCGCGATGTCGGATCGACCTATCGCGTCAACGGCAAAGAAACCCGTGCCCGTGATGTCCGGATGCTGTTTGCGGATGCCGCCAGCGGCGCGCAATCTCCCGCGCTCGTGCGTCAGGGCCGTATCGGAGAACTGATTTCGGCAAAACCGACAGGCCGCCGCCGTTTTCTTGAGGAGGCTGCGGGGGTTTCCGGCCTTAACGTGCGCCGCCGCGAGGCCGAGTTAAAGCTGAAGGCTGCCGAAGAAAATCTGCTGCGGGTCGATGACGTGCTCACCCGCCTCGATGCCCAGATCGGTTCGCTGCGCCGTCAGGCACGGCAGGCGGAACGCTATGGCCGTCTGAGCGAAGATATTGCCGAAACGGCGGCTTTGCTGGTCTGGCTGCGTTATGCCGATGCGGATGCCGAGGCGGTGACGGCGCAATCCGCACTGACGGCTGCAACCCTCGCTGTGGCCTCGGCGACAACAGCAGCGGGCGAGGCGGCACGGGGACGCGAACAAAGCGCCGAGGCGCTGCCGGCCCTGCGCGAAGAGGCTACAATCGCACAGGCGGTCTATGCCCGCCTCAGCGCAAAGCGCGACGGTTTGGACGAGGAGGCGGCGCGCGCCAAGGCGACGCTGGAGCGCCTCGAATCCGAGTTCCTCCGCATCGGCAAAGACCTCGAACGCGAGGGCGAGTTGGGCAGCGACGCGATCAAAGCACTGGAAGAGTTAGAGACAGAGCGCGCCGCCCTCGAAGGCCAAGGCACGGACGCCGCTCAGATCGAACAGACCGCCGCAAAGGCTCTTGCCGCTGCAACCGTTGTTACCGATGCTGAGGGCGCGCTGGATCGTCTCTCCTCGCGCGCAGCGGCGGCCACAGCCGAACGCATGGCGGCAGAACGTGCCAAGGGCGAGGCTGAACGCGCCCTGACACAAGCGCGGGCGCGTCTGGATCAGGACAGCCCGAAAATCGAGCGCCTCGCCGCCGAAATCGCCACCGCAGAAGCCACCTACGCTACCGCGAAATCCGCCGACGAAGAGGCCCGCGCCGCCGTAGAGGACGCCCCTGACCGCATCACCCGCACCCGCGAGGAGCGCGAAACGCTGGAGGAGCGCGAGACAGAAGCAAGGGGCATCGTCTCAACCCGCCGCGCCGCCCGCAACGCGCTCGCTTCTGAAGTGGACTCGCTGGAAAAAGCACTCGCCGCCGAAAGCGCAACGGATACGGGCGCAGCTATTGTCACCCGTATGCGCGCCGCGCCGGGATACGAGGCCGCGCTTGCCGCCGCGCTGGGCGAAGATGCCGCCGCACCTGAGTTACAGGGCTTTTCCGAAAAGGCCCGCGGCTGGCTCGCCCTTAAACTGCTGGGGTCCAGCCCCTCTGTCGGAGAGCCTCTGGCCGCTCATGTTGACGCCCCCGCCGCTCTCGCGCGCCGTCTCGCCGTCACCTCTGTTGTCTCACGCGCAGAGGGACCGGAAGCGCAAAAAGCGCTAAAGCCCGGCCAGCATCTCGTCAGCCCAGAGGGCGACCTTTGGCGCTGGGACGGGTATTTCAGCGGCGCTGAGACCCGCGCAGGCGATCCGGCCATTGTCCGCCTCGCGCGTTTAAACCGCGTTGATTCGCTGAAAACCGAATTGCAGACCGAGGAAACCGCTGTCGAAGAAGCAGCCCGCACGCTAGACCGTCTTGAGCGCAGTCTAGCGGATGCCCGCCTCGCCGAATCGAACGCCCGTGCCGAGCACCAAAAGGTTCAGGATGCCGCCGCCAGCGCCGCCCGTGCCTTTGCCGATGCCGATGCAACACTGACTCGCTTGCGTGCCACCCACGCTCAAATCTCTGAAAGTGTCGAGAGCCAGACCAGCGCCGAAGCCCGCGCCCGCGAGGCGTTCGACACCGCCAGCGCGGCCCTTGCAGAAATTGGCGACCCCACCGCCCTGCGCACCGAAGCGGAAACGGCCCGCACCGCCCTTACGGCACTGCGACAGGCCCATGCGACGGCCAAATCCGAGCATGACGAGCTGGTCGCCACCGAGCGCGCCCGCGCCAGCCGCCTTGATACCATCACCCGCGATCTGACCAACTGGCGGGACCGTGCTGAAAAGGCCAAGGCGCGCACCGCCGACCTCGAATCGCGCCGGGATGCGGTGGCGCAAGAGCGCGATGCCGCGAAATCGGCTCCCGATGCCGTCGCTGCCCTCCGCGATGAGCTGATCTTCGACCTCGAAGCAGCCGAAGAGCGCGTTACCGCCGCCAATGACGCCCTCTCCACCGCTGAATCCGCCGCGCGCCATGCGGCCAAAACCGACTCGGAGGCTGCCTCGGCGCTTGCCGCTGCCCGCGAAGCCCGCGCGCGCGCCGATGCCGTTGCTGAAGCCGCCACCACGCGCAAGGCCGAGGCTGCAACTGCCCTGCGCGAAGAGGCGAAAGCCGAACCGGA
>CALGNW010000183.1 GCA_937958345.1 uncultured Neomegalonema sp.
ACAAACCCCTCAAACAACGGGTGCGCGTCAAAGGGTTTCGACTTTAGTTCAGGGTGGAACTGCACGCCGATGAACCACGGGTGGTCTTCGATCTCGACGATCTCGGGCAGGTTTCCGTCAGGGGACAGGCCCGAAAATGTCATGCCGCAGGCCTCGAGTTTTTCGCGATAGGCGATGTCCACCTCGTACCGGTGGCGGTGGCGTTCACTGATCGACGGTGTGCCGTACACTTCCTCGACCTTTGATCCGGCCTTCAGGGTCGCGTCGTACGCGCCCAGACGCATGGTTCCGCCCTTGTCATCATCGGCACTGCGCTTGACCGTCTCGTTGCCCTCGGTCCATTCCTTCATGTGATAGACGATGTGGTCGTATCGCTGTGCGCCCGCCTCGGCGTCGAACTCTTCCGATCCGGCCTTGGTCATTCCGGCCAGATTCCGCGCCGCCTCGATCACCGCCACCTGCATGCCGAGGCATATGCCGAGATAGGGGATTTTCTGTTCGCGCGCGTATTGCGCAGCCTTCATCTTGCCCTCGGTTCCGCGTTCTCCGAAACCGCCGGGGACGAGGATCGCGTGATACCCCTCCAGCGCCGACGCCGCATCGCCCTTTGCAAAAACCTCGGCGTCAATCCATTCGGCCCGCACCTTGACGCGGTTGGCAATCCCGCCATGGGTCAGCGCCTCGCGGATGGATTTATAGGCGTCGTCCAGTTGGGTATATTTGCCCACCACGGCGACGCGCACCTCGCCCTCGGGGTTTTCCACACGGTCAAAGACATCGCGCCAGACGCGCAGGTCGGGGCGCGGGGCGGGGGCAATCGAAAACGCATCCAGCACGGCCTGATCCAGCCCGACCCCGTGAAACGCCAGCGGCGCTTCGTAAATCGACGCCATGTCATAGGCGGGTATCACCGCCTCTTTGCGGACGTTGCAGAACAGGGCGATTTTATCGCGCTCGCTTTGCGGAATCACATGCTCGGCGCGGCACACCAGTACATCGGGCGCAATCCCGATCGAACGCAGTTCCTTCACCGAGTGCTGTGTCGGTTTGGTCTTCAGCTCGCCCGAGGCCGCCAGATACGGGATCAGCGTCAGGTGCATAAAAATGCACTGGCCGCGCGGTTTGTCCTGACTGAACTGGCGGATTGCCTCGAAGAACGGCAGCGCCTCGATATCCCCGACCGTGCCGCCGATCTCGCACAGCATGAAATCAACCTCGTCCTCGCCGATGCTGATGAAGTCTTTGATTTCATTCGTGACATGGGGGATGACCTGTATGGTCTTGCCCAGATAATCGCCCCGGCGCTCCTTGTCCAAGACGTTCTGGTACACCCGCCCGGATGAAATCGAGTCGGTCTTGCGCGCGGCAACGCCGGTAAACCGCTCGTAATGGCCCAGATCGAGGTCGGTTTCCGCACCGTCATCGGTCACGAACACCTCGCCGTGTTCATAGGGGCTCATCGTGCCGGGATCGACGTTCAGATAAGGGTCGAGTTTGCGCAGCCGCACACTGTATCCGCGTGCCTGCAACAACGCGCCCAGCGCCGCACTGGTAAGACCTTTGCCGAGCGAAGACACAACCCCGCCCGTGATGAAAATGAACCGTGCCATGCTGATCGAACCCCGTGTTTCGCGCGCTTATCGGGCGGCGGCGCGTCTATGCCCACGGGGGGTCAGACGTAGAGGATTCGCATGGCGGCGTCCAGCGTTGGTTCGTGGCTCTGGCATTTCTTGCGGCATTAAATTACAAGCCGCGCGGGGGCAGGTCTGAGAAGCGAACGGAAAGACACCCACATGCGAAACATCATTCAAATCTTCGCGCTTGCGTTGATCTTCAGCACAGCCAAGGCAGGCGCCGACCCGCTAGGCGGTGTGGTTTCCGAGGTAAAGGTCGGGATTTTGGCGCATGACGTCAGGATTGTCGCGGCGGATCAGGTCGAGGACGGTCTCGATGTCAATGCCGAGGTGCTGTTTGTCTCGCCGGCATTTCTCGAACCTCTGTTTTCCCCGCGCCCGCATGTGGGCATTCAGGTGAATACCAGAGATGATACCAGCCAGATTTATGCGGGTGTGACATGGACCGTGGATCTGACCGACCGTCTGTGGCTGGGTCTGTCGGGCGGCGGCACGCTGCATAACGGAGAGACGCTGGACTTCACCGGCGATCGCAAGGCTTTCGGCAGCCGCGCGCTCTTTCGCCTTGCCGCCGAGCTTGGCGTCGACGTGACTGAGAATCTCAGCCTGTCGCTTTATTTCGACCACGAATCCAATGCGTTTCTCGCACCGCTGAACCCCGGCATCGACAATGTCGGCATGCGCGCAGGCTGGCGTTTCTAAGCCCCGGATCGGGGGGCAGGGGGTGCGATGGTGTCAGCTTGGCGCGGCGTCCTGCCCCTGCTTCGCGCGGTTTTTCCGCGTGACGCGCACGACTTCGGGCGTTGCCTCCGGTTCTGCCGTTTTCTTAAAGCGATAAGCGATAAAGCCCAGCGCGATCAAAACTGCTGCGCCGCCCAGCCCGAAGGTCATGCTCATAATGGTCTGCTTTCGACAATTTAGCGGCCACATTAACGTCAAAAGATGAAGAGTTCGTGCCTTTGGCGTTAAGCCGAGCACCGCTCGATCAACCTTTCGATAAACGCGCTGCCCGCTGCCAGTTCATCCAGCGTGATATACTCGTCCGCCTGATGGGCGCGGTCGATGCTGCCGGGTCCGATAACCACGGTCGGAATTCCGGCCATCGACTGGAACAGCCCGCCCTCGGTCCCGTAGGCAACCTTGGCATGATCGTTCCGTTTCGCCAGCGATTTGGCCAGAGTCACAATCTCGGCGTCCTCGGGTGTTTGCAGGCCATCGACATCGGTCATCATGTCGAAATCAATCCCCGTATCGGGATTGACCGCCTGCATGGCCGGAATAATCTCGGCCTTCGCATGGTCGATAACCGCACGGATCAGCGCGGCGGCGTCGTCCTCGGCGATGGTGCGGAATTCGAATTCAAAGCTGGCATGCTCGGGTACGATGTTCAGTTGCTTGCCGCCATTGATCGGGCCGACATGGGCGGTCGAGTGAATGCAGTCAAACAGCGGATCGGTCGCCCCGGTCGCCGCCAGTTCGCGGCCCTTGTCCGAGATATGCACGATCAGGCGGGCGGCATATTCGACGGCATTGACAAAATCGGGCGCCAGCGAGGAATGCCCGGCCTTGCCGCGCACGGTCACCCGAACCGAGTGCTTGGATTTATGGCCCGTCACGACCTGCATTCCGGTGGGTTCACCGACGATACAGGCACGCGGGCGTACCGGCCATCCCGCCATTTCGGTGATGGCGCTGCGCACGCCGATACAGCCGACTTCCTCGTCATAGGACAGACAGATATGCAGCGGCGTGCTCAGGTTCGCCGCGACCATTTTAGGCACAGCGGCCAGCACACAGGCGTCAAACCCCTTCATATCGGACGACCCGCGCCCGTACATCCTGCCGTCGATCACCGTCGCCTCGAACGGATCGGTGGTCCACGGCTGGCCCTCGACCGGCACAACATCGACGTGACCGGACAGGACGATACCGGGCACGTCCGCCGGACCGATGGTGGCAATCAGGTTCGCCTTTTCGCCGGTCTCATCGTAAATCCGCCGCGAGGCAACGCCATGTCCCTTCAGGTATTCTTCGACCCATTCGAGCAGCGGCAGGTTCGATTGATCGCTGACCGTATTGAAACCGATCAGCACCTTGAGGATATCAGCGGCGGTCTGTGTCATGCTTGCGGGACTTTCATTCCAGAGGATGCAGGGCGTCATACGCTGCTTCCGGCACTCTGCCAAGGAACCCCCGGTGATCGCTGCGGCTCAGTCTGAAAATCGCCGGGAGCGGACATGCGCTTGAGCGCAGGCGGGGTCTGCACTTATGCCTTCGCGCCTTGGTCATACGCCTCCCGTGCAGCATCGATCGTGGCAAGATTTTCCAGCGCCCAATAGCCCAAGGCACTGACGGGTTCCCGGAATGACTGACCCATTTCGGTGAGGTTGTATTCGACTTTCGGCGGGATTGTCGGGTGATAAGTCCGTTTCACAAGGCCGTCACGTTCCAGCTCTTTCAGGGTCAGGCTGAGCATCCGTTGCGAGATACCGAGGTTGCGCTTGAGTTCGTTGAACCGCAGTGTCCCGTATTCGGCGAGCGAGATCACGACAAGCACGCTCCACCGGTCACCAACACGCGACAGCACCTCGTTGATGCGTTTGCAATCGGGACATCGATCATTGTCCGGCATGGCGGTTCCCTTTGTGTAACCGAGGTTCAGACATGTGCCTTCTTGCGGCGCTGATCAGTACCTCATAGATAGTCGGTCACAAATATATACCGCGATAGGCGGGCGCTGACAACAGGACCAGACACATGACCGCGAAACCCCTCAACGACCTTTTGAACTGGCGCTACGCCACCAAGAAAATGGACCCGTCCAAAGGTGTCCCGCAGGACAGGGTTGATGCCATCATCGAGGCAATCCGAATGGCCCCGACCTCCAGCGGCACGCAACCTTTTGAGTTGTTTGTTGTGACCAACGCGGAGATCCGCAGTAAAATTGCCGATGCCGCCGGTGGGCAGGCACAGATCACGGATGGCTCTCATCTGTTGGTTTTTGCTGCTTGGGACAATTACACGGCGGACCGTATCGACGACGTCGTTGATCTGAACGTGAAGGCGCGCGGTGATCTGCCGATGCTGCACGCATATTATGACAACCTGAAATCCAATTACCTGCCGCGCGACGCTGATGTGAACTACGCCCACGCAGCCCGCCAAGCCTATATCGCGTTGGGCATTGCACTCGTCGCCGCCGCCGAGCAGGAGGTCGACAGCACGCCAATGGAAGGCTTTGATCCCGATGCCGTGGACACGATCCTCGGCTTGAGGGCGCGTGGTTTGCGGTCTGTTGTTCTGATGCCGCTGGGTTACCGTGATGCGGCGGGCGATTGGTTGCTGCCGATGGATAAAGTGCGCAAGTCCCGCGACACAATCGTCACGGAGGTCAATTAACATGAGTATCCTTCGCAAGCTTTTCCGCGCCGCGCCGACCCCCACAGCCGACGGCGCGTTCAGCCCGTCACCCTTGGCGATTAAATTGGGCACGTCGTCCACCACGGATTATGACGGCGGAGCCTATGCCAGCCCCTACGAGGGCAGCAGGAACCGCGTGCTGATGATCTGCACCGAGCAACGCAACATGACGATGGCCAACGGCAAAAAATTCTCTACGGGCAACCATCCGGTCGAGATGGGTCTGCCAATGCTTCATCTGATGAATGCGGGCTTTGAAATTGATGTCGTCACGCCGACCGGTGCGCCGGTGGCGATCGAGGAATGGGCGATGCCTGCGGATGATGCGGACGTCAAACGACTGTATCGCGATTATGCCGATGCCTTTGCAAACCCCGGCAGCCTTGCGGATTTTGTTGCGAACGGGATGGACAATGCTGTGTCTTACGCTGCCGTCTTTATTCCCGGAGGCCATGGTGCGATGCTCGGACTTCCCGAAAATGACGACGTGGGGAAAGTCCTGCATTGGGCGCATGATCAGAATCTGTTCACGCTGGCACTTTGTCATGGCCCTGCCGCTTTATTGGCCGCGAAGACTCACGAGGGGTTTTTGTATGACGGGTACAAGATGACCGTGTTCCCGGATTCGGTCGACAAGCAAACCCCCATGATCGGCTATTTGCCGGGTCCGATGCCGTGGTGGGTGTGTGAGAAGCTGACTGCTCTGGGCGCGCGGATCACCAATACAAAAGCAGACGCATCATGCCAGATTGATCGTCGTCTGATCACAGGTGCGAGCCCCAAGGCCGCGAATGCTTTCGGGCGACTGGCAGCGGAAACAATGCTGCAATAGGTGCGCAAGCCTCAAACCTGATTGCAGGGCGCAATGCAGACATTCGTGCGCCTTGCAACATTCGACACTTTGGACTTCAAACCGACATCTACCGCGAATTGCACGAACGACAGCAATGCGCTCTAGTGGGCTGGTGCGGCGCAAGGCCGATGTTTTCAAACTGAGACAATACCCCCGGTGATCCACCCCCGCCCGATCCATCTGCTCGGCAAAGACTATGACCCGATTGCGCTTGCGGCGACGACGCTGATCGGGTTGGCCGGTGCGTTGCTGGCGCTGTGGATCGGCACGCCCTTGCCGTGGCTGTTCGGGCCGGTTGTCGTGGTTGGCCTCGCCGCTTTCTTCGGCCTTAAAATCGACGGAGAGCCGGTGCAGTTTCCGGTCAGGGCGCGGTATTTCTTTGTGCCGATTATCGGCGTGGCCATCGGCGCATCAATGACACCTGATGTCCTGCGTGATCTGTCGCGCTGGTGGCCCAGCCTTGCCGCGTTGCTGGTGTTTGTGCCGCTGGCGCATATCGGCGGCTATGTCATCTTCCGGCGTGTCGGCGGGCTGGACCGGCAAACAGCGTGGTTTTCGTCCATGCCCGGCGGTCTGATCGAGGCGCTGGCGATGGGCGAACAGCACGGCGCCGATATGCGGATGCTCAATCTGCTTCAGTTCCTGCGGCTGATTGTCTGCATCCTGATTGTGCCGACGGCGTTTATGCTGCTCAAGGGCGGCGCGGTGGGCAGCGCGTCGGGCGTCCGGCTGGAGGCGGGCGCACCGCTGACGATCGCGGATGCGTTTATCCTCATCGGTGCGGGGGTGTCCGGTTTGCTGCTGGGCCGGAAAATCGGCCTGCCCGCCGCCCTGATTACCGGCCCGATCCTGATGAGCGGCGCGGCCCATCTGGCGGGCCTGACCGCCGCCGCGCCGCCCGCATGGATGGTGTCCATGACCCAGCTTGTCGTCGGCCTGACCCTCGGTATCCGGTTTGCGGGACTGGACAGACGCGAGGTCGGATTGGGCGTCATGCTGACGGCAATGACCGTCACGCTGACCTTGGGACTGGCGGTGCTGTTCGGGATCATCCTCAGCGGCCTTGTCGCAGAGCGGATCGAGGCGGTCGTGCTGGCCTTTGCCCCCGGCGGGGTCGTCGAGATGTCACTGATCGCGATTTCCCTTGAAATCAGCGTGATCTATGTCGCCCTCCACCACGTCGCGCGGATTTTGCTGGCGGTGACCTTCGGCAAGATGGGCGTCGCGCGGTTGTCAGAATGACGGGACCGCCGCGAAAACGCTTTTTATCCCGCAGGGCGCGCGCCTGCCAAAGAAAAAGCCCCGGCACGAACCGGAGCTTTTTGAAAAATCGGAACTGACGAACCGGACGCGGTCAGCCGGCCTTTGCCGCCGGATTGACCGCTCCGCCTCCGCCGGGAACCCCCGCCGGTTTTGCCGCCTGTGCGGGGTTCGGCTTTGCGGCGCCGTTCTGACCGTTAATCGGATCATCGGCGCGTTTGACCGATCCCTCGAAATGCGCACCGGCCTCGATGGCGATGGTGTTGTGCATAATATCTCCGTCGACGCGCCCCGTTGCGGTCAAACGCACTTTCTTGCCGCGAATACGGCCAATCACATGACCGTTCACCACAACATCCTCGGCAACGACCTCACCGCGAATGGTGGCCGTTTCGCCGATGGTCAGCAGGTTGGCGCGGATATCGCCTTCGACCGTGCCCTCGATCTGCAAATCGCCTTCGGTTTGCAGATTACCCAGAACTTTCAGGTCGGGCGATATGATAGAGGGACCGCCGCTGACCGCCGGTTTTGCGCGGGTCACTGCCGCCGGGGCCGCCGCCGGACTGTTCGGATTGGGTTTCGCCGCCGAGACCATTGCGGGGGATGCCGTTGCCGGACGGGGGGCCTCGTTGCCAGTCTCAATCGGGTCGGTAATCTTGCTTTTAGAGAACATTTTCTTCGTCTCGCTTTGGCTTTTCACACGCGTCGGGCTTGGGGTGCGCGGTATTGCGGAACAGAGTGTATCGGTCATTTTAACAGAAATGTGTTAACGCGGGAATCGTTAGTTTACCGCAACAGTCGCCGCGCCTCCTGAATTCAGGCTAACGCCTTGGCGGCGGCTAATACAGCCTCGACATGGCCGGTCACTTTCACTTTTCGCCAAACCTCGGCAATATTACCATCCTTGCCGATCAAAAACGTAGCGCGTTCAATGCCCATATACTTCTTACCGTACATGGCCTTTTCGACCCAAACGCCATAATCCTCGGTGATACTGCCAGCCTCGTCAGAGATCAGGGCGACTTTTAGGTCGTGCTTATCACGAAATTTGTCATGTTTTTTCACCGGATCACGCGACACACCCAAAATCACAGTATCGGCAGCCTCAAATGCGCCGATCATCTCGCTGAACGCGATCCCTTCTTTGGTGCAACCGGGCGTGTCGTCCTTGGGGTAGAAGTACAGCACGACTTTCTTACCGGCAAAATCCGCCAGCGACACCGTTCCGCCGCCGTCACGGGGAGCGGAAAAAGCCGGGGCCGGTTCGCCTGCAACGGGATCGTTAACGTCTGCCATGCATCGCTCCTGAATTAACCTTGAATTTCGGGGGTATTCTTAGCGGGAAGTAAACCCATACAGAGGAAAATCAACCAACTCGTCCCCGGAGGAAGCGTTGGTGAAAGCGGTTCGAAGCCTCATAAAACTGGTCATTTGGAGCGTCACCGGATTCTTCTCGGCCCTGATTGCCGTGTCTCTGGTGGTGTCTCTGCGCCTGTTGTCCGGTCCGGTTGATGTGCCGGTTCCCCAGGCGCTGCTGGATCGTGTGATCGCCGAGGCGGCCCCCGGATGGCATGTCCGCGCAGCGGGCGCACAGCTTGATTTCAGTTCGAATGACGGCCTCAGCGGGCTGAAACTGCGCAGTGTCGTCCTCGCGGATGCGGGGGGAACCGAGCTTGTGACCGTGCCGGTCCTCGGTCTGCGCTTCAAGATGGTTCCCTCGCTGAAACCGGCGCAAATGCTGGCCATCCGCGAAATCGCGCTCAGCGGTGCATCCGTTGACGTGACACGCGATGCGGACGGGGTCTTTCAGCTTGCGCTGGGCGATATGGTCGGCGGCGGTCAGGGCGATGATCCCTTTGCCCTGCTTGGCGATCTGGGGGCGCTGCGCGACTTGCCGCAACTGCGGATCGAGGATGCCCAGCTTCGGTATACCGATCTGGCGCGCGGCACGACGTGGCGGACCCAGCGGGCACGCCTGACGCTCGCGCCGACCGGAACGGGTCTGGCGGCGACCCTCGGTGTTGTCGTGGATGGCGGGATCGGCGGCGCACAGCTTGATGCGGTTCATACCACCGCGACCGGCGAGATCGCGGCGGCACTTGTGCTGCACGATGTCCGCCCCTCGCGCATTGCCGAGCTTGATCCGCTGCTGTCTCCGCTGGCGCGGATCGACGCGCCGCTCAGCGGAAAGCTGACGGTCACGGCCCATGACGGCGGCACGTTCGGGCGCGTAACCGCGTCGCTGCGGGCGGCGAAAGGCTATGTCACGCTCGACCGCGATCCTGTCGCACTCGACAGCTTCTCGACCGAGCTTCATTGCACCATCGCCGCCGAACAATGCGAGATCGAGACGCTGTCTATCCGCACGGCGGACTTCCGCGCTGATGCCTCCGGCATAATCCGGCAGGAGGCGCGGGATACCGTGCTGGCCGAAATCACGCTGTCCGAACTGGCGGGCCGTATCGACGAAGCGCATCTCGGCGCATCGGCTGCGGCACTGGTCGCGCGGGTCAACAGCGATACCGGCGCTGTTAAGATCGAGCGGATCGGTGTGAATGATCTCGCCCTGACGAACCTGCAGGACGGCCTGTCGGTTTCTGTGGCACAGCTTGGCGGGGCGGCCACGTTCGACCCTGCGCTGGGCGTCCTCGGCATGCCGGTGATGATCGCCCGGTCCGTCGCCGTGACCGACGCACAGGCGCAGCGTCAGACCCTCGACGAAATCCGCGCCGCGCTCACATTTGATAACGCGGCGCAGACGCTTACGGTTTCGGCTTTCGAGGCAAAGGCCCTGCGCGCGGCGACCGATGGTCTTGGCCTGCGCGTCGGGAAAATTCACGGCAAGGGCCGCGTTGATCTTGCCACGCGAAAGATAACGCTGGGCGACACCACGCTGGTGGAAACCACCTTTGCCGGGGCGTCCTCGGGCACATCGACGATTGCCGGGATGACCCTGCGCGGGACGGCGGACCTCGGCGCGCAAACATTTACCGACGGCGTTATTCAGGTTGACGGCGCAGTCGTTTCGGCCCCGCAGATATACACGGCCCCGATGCGGATTACCTCGGCACAGATCCGTCTGGCCGCCTCGCATCGCGGCGGTGAAACCGGCTTGTCGATTGAAGAGGCGACGGCGACAGTCAACGGCCTTGCGGCACGCCTGCGCGGTAAATTTGCCCTGCGCGCCGATGGCAGTGCAGCGGGCCGGGTCGAGGCGTCGCTGGCCTCAATCCGATTGTCCGAGCTTTCGCGGCACTGGCCTCTCGGTGTTGCGCCGGGCGGTCTCGGCTGGGTGCGCGATAACGTCAAAACCGGTATGGCCGATACGCTGGCGCTCACCGCACAATTCGACGAGGCACGCCCCGACGAAGACACACTCGATCTGCATTTCGATTTCCGCGACGCGCTCGTTACCTTTGCGCCTGATATGCCGCCGATAGAATCCGCTGCCGGACAGGGCCACGTCACCCTTGATCGCTTGGACCTGACGTTATCGGGCGGTCGGGTTCAGGCCCCGCTGGCGGGGGCGCTGGCGGTAAAGGGGTCCAGCTTTGCCATCTCGGATTTTGCGCCGGACATCCCGATCGGCGAGGTACAGCTGCGGGCCACGGGCGGCGTGCAATCCGTGCTGCGGCTGCTGGATGCAAAACCGCTGGAGGCAATATCACCGACCGGCTTCGACATTGCACAGGCCGAAGGCGATGCTGATGTCAGGGTTCTGCTGACGCTGCCGCTTTCGTCGGATTTGCGCATTGATGACGTCAAATTCGACGCCCGTGCCAAGGTAAAGAAATACAGCCTGCGCGAGCCTGAAACCAACCTGCCGATTTCCGGCGATGTCCTGACGGTCAAGGCGACGCCGGACGGGATGAAGCTGCAAAGCGATGCGCGGATCGGCGGCCTCGCGGCACGGCTCGGCTATGCACAGGGGTTCGACCGCCCGCGATCCGGCGAGTCCAACAGCATTCTCACGCTCGAATCCTTTCTGTCGCTGGCGGATTTCGCGCGGCACGGTTTGGTGCTTGATGATCACGTCGAGGGTCTGACGGCGATGAAGGCGCGGATCGAGATGTTCGACGGCGGCGCGGCGCGTATCAATGCCGACGCCGATTTGACGAATGTGCTGCTCAAGGCGGACCGCATCGGCTGGTCAAAACCGGCGGGCGTTCCGGCCACCGTGCGCCTTTCGGGTTTTCTGGGCAAAGACGGCGGAGGCCGGATCGAGGCGCTTTCGCTGCGCGGTGACGGCCTGTCCGCCGACGGCTCTATCGGCTTTGGCGCGGACGGCGAAATCTCGCGCGCCAATTTCAGCCGGATACAACTCGGCTCGGCTGTCGATACGGGCCTGATTTATGGCCGCAAAACCAACGGCAGAGTCGGAGTTCTGGTCAAGGGCGCGCGGCTTGATCTGCGAAAGGCATTTGCCGACGCGCTGGAGGGCGGGACCGCCGTCCCCGCGCCGCACGCCGCAGACACCGGCGGGGAAACCGACATCAATGTTCAGGTCGGGCGGGTCTTTCTTCGCGATGATCTGGGTGTCTTCGATCTGAACGGCGGCATCCGCCTGCGCGGCGGCTCGCTGCGTGCCGCGAATGTCACCGGCAAACTGAACGGGTCAGCACCGGCGAAAATTCTGGCCGAGCGCCGCAAAGACGGTATGGCAATCCGCGTGACGACACCGGACGCGGGCGCGTTCATCCGCGCGACCGATGTTTTTACCGGTGCTTATGACGGCGCATTGGTCCTCGATGCCGTCCGGCGCGACACCGTTAGCCCCGCCCAGATTGCGGGCCGGATACTGGTCAATGATATGGTTGTCCACGATGCGCCGACGCTGGGCCGGATTCTGTCGGGCGGCGCGATTGGCAGCCTGATGGGCGATCTGGCGAATGGCGGGATTAAATTCTCGAAAATCGAGCTGCCGTTCCGGGGGACCGGCCCGCGCTGGCAAATCGAGAACGGTGTCGCCTATGGTCCGCAACTCGGCCTGACGCTGGCGGGCGGTTATGACGTTGCGACGCGGCGACTGGCGCTGAACGGGTCTGTCTCTCCGGCCTATGCAATCAACGGCGCGCTGGGCAATGTCCCGCTGCTCGGGTCTTTGTTGACGGGGGGCGAAGGCGAGGGCGTTTTCGGCGTGACCTTTTCGGTTGATGGCGACACGGACAAGCCGGTGGTAGCGGTTAATCCGTTGTCTGCACTAGCGCCGGGATTTTTGCGCAAGATCGTCGCCGAGGTCGGCAAGGGCACAACGGATACAAGGCTAAGTGCGCCGCCCCCCGAAAAATAGACGGGCGCTGGACCTCGCGGGATCACCGATCTATAGCCGGATTGAACCAGCCAAGGATTTCCCATGCCGATTGAGACAGGCCGCCACTTCCTCGCCATTCCCGGTCCGACGGTGATCCCGGACCGTGTCATGCGGGCGATGAACCGTCCGATGACGAATATCTACGAGGGACCGCTGATCGACCTGACGCACAGCCTGTTCCCCGATCTGAAAAAGATCGCCGGGACCGAGGGGCATTGCCTCACCTATATTTCGAACGGTCACGGTGCATGGGACGCGGCGTTGTTCAACACGATTTCGGCGGGCGATACGGTTCTGGTTCTCGAATCCGGGCGCTTTGCCGTCGGATGGGGCGCCATGGCCGAACAAATGGGCGCCGTCGTCGAAACCATCACGGCGCCTGCCCGTCGCGGCGTCGATGCTGCGGCGGTCGAGGCGCATCTGCGCGCGGACACAGCGCATAAGATCAAGGCGATTCTGGTGGTTCAGGTCGATACGGCGACCGGAGTCTGGAATGATATTCACGCAATCCGCCGTGCCATCGACGCGGCACAGCACCCTGCGCTTTATATGGTCGACTGCATCGCCTGTTTCGGCTGCGTCCCGTTCGAAATGGATAAGTGGGGCGTCGATGTCACCGTCGCGGCCTGCCAAAAGGGCCTGATGACCCCACCGGGCCTCGGCTTTGTCTTTGCGAACCAAAAGGCGATGGCGCACCGGATGCAAAACGGGTGTCTGTCAGGTTATTGGGACTGGCTGCCGCGCGCCGACCCCGACATGTACTATAAACTGTTTTGCGGCACCGCGCCGGTTAACCATCTGTTCGGCCTGCGCGAGGCGCTGGACATGATGGCCGAGGAGGGGCTGGGCGCGATCTATGCCCGCCACAACCGTCTGGCCCGCGCTGTCCGCGCAGCCGTTGCCCGCTGGGGCGAGGGCGGACCGCTGGAGTTCAATATCACTGATTCGGCAGCGCGCTCGGATGTTGTGACCACAATCCTGACCGGTGACGTTGATGCGCAGGTCTTGCGGCGGATGTGCGAGGACGAATTATGCCTGACGCTGGGGCTGGGAATCGGTCTGGACGCAAACGGCGCGTTTCGGATCGGCCATATGGGGCATGTCAACGAACCAACAATTCTGGGGGTTCTGGGAACTGTCGAACTGGCGTTAACGAAGATGCGAGTCGGGTTTTCCGCCGGTGGCGTAGAGGCAGCGGTTTCTGAAATAGCAAGCGATTAACCCTAACTATTTTAATACAATTTTTACGCCAAAACCCTACCTTCAAAACACTGATAGGAGATTGGTATGGCGTCAATTTTGGTGATGGAAGATAACGATGCTCTGCGTCGTATCTTGGTTAAAACGCTAACGGATGTAGGTCACAAAGTTACGCAAAGCGAGAACGGCTTTGCCGCGTATGACGAGAGTCTGCTTAACTCCGTTGATCTTATGATCACCGATCTTGTCATGCCGCGCGTTGACGGGCTGGACGCGATCAATGCGGTGCGTGCGTCGCATAAAAACCTGAAGGTTATCGCGATTTCAGGCGGCGGCCCTGACTTCAATCAGGATTATCTCCAGGTCGCAAAGACCTTCGGCGCGACCAACGTGCTGCATAAACCGTTCGAGCCTGACGCGCTGGTCACGGTCGTAAACGAAACTCTGGCGGCGTAAATCACGCCGTCTCCGGCGTCTCGCGATAAAATTTTAGACAAATAATTGTCGATAAACAGAGATATTTAATCTTTTTTTATTTTAATTTTTCGCATTCGCTAAAATTGAATACTTTGGTTTTCTCATCAGCGGTTGGTGCGAGGCAAGAACGATGGCAAGAATACTATTGCTCGAAGACAATCTTTTGCTGCGCGATATGCTCGCGGAGACATTGGAAAAGGCAGGCCACACAGTCCAGCAGGGCGACGACGGCCAATCCGCCTATGACCCCGAACTCGTCGCGTCTTTCGATCTGATGATCACTGATTTGTTCATGCCGGGGGTCGATGGTGTCGATGCCATTCTGCAAGCGCGCAAGGCAAAGCCGGACCTGAAGATCATCGCAATATCCGGCGGCGGAGACTACCTGACACACGATTTCCTGCCGCACACACGCGAATTTGGCGCACGCGCCATCCTCCGCAAACCGTTCAGGATGGCCGAATTTTGCGATACGGTTCATAAGGTGCTTTCAGTGCCGGAACCGCTCGGCGCGGGAAACATCGACCACGCACTCGAATCCTAGGCTGCGCGGGCGCGGCCCTCCGCCGGTCAGGCCATTTTCGCCAGCGCATGACGTTTCTTACCCGCGCTCAGCTTACGCGGCGTGCTCAGATCGTCCGCCGTCAGCATCAGACCCGGTCCCTCGATGGGACCATCATCCAGCTTTGCGCCGCCCTCACCGATCATGCGTTTGGCATCCTTGCCCGATTTGGCGAGGCCCGCCAGAACCAGCAGTGCGCCAATGGAAATCCCCTCACCAACATCCTCCGCATTCAGGGTTACGGTCGGCAGATCGTCAGACAATGCGCCTTGCTCAAATGTGACCCGCGCGGCTTCTTCGGCTTGTGCGGCCGCATCCGCACCGTGACATAGGGTGGTGATTTCGGTGGCGAGGATTTTCTTCGCCTCGTTGATCTCCTGCCCCTCCAGCGCCTCCAGCCGTGCGCACTCATCAAGGGGTAATTCTGTGAAGAGGCGCAAGAATCTGCCCACATCGGCATCGGACGTGTTGCGCCAGAATTGCCAGAACTCGTAGGGCGAGCGCATATCGGCATTCAGCCAGATCGCCCCGTTCGCAGACTTGCCCATCTTCGCGCCGTCTGACGTTGTGATAAGCGGCGTGGTGATCCCGTAAAGCTCGGCCTGATCAACCCGGCGTCCCAGCTCGATACCGTTGATGATATTGCCCCATTGATCGGACCCGCCAAGCTGTAATTTACAGCCGACGCGGCGGTTCAGTTCCAAAAAGTCATAGGCTTGCAAAAGCATGTAGTTGAATTCGAGGAAGGTCAGCGGTTGCTCGCGTTCCAGCCGCAGCTTGACGCTATCAAATGTCAGCATCCGGTTGACGGTGAAATGCGGCCCGTAATCGCGCAAAAAGTCGATGTAGTTCAGCTTGTCCAGCCACTCCGCGTTATCCAGCATGACCGCATCGCTTGGCCCGTTACCGAACGTCATGTACTTGTCGAAAACGCTAAAGATACCGCGCTTGTTCTTCTCAATCCCGGCAGCATCCAGCATCGCCCGGGACTCGTCCTTGCCCGAAGGATCGCCGATTTTGGTCGTGCCGCCGCCCATCAGAACAATCGGCTTGTGCCCAGACTTTTGCAGCCAGCGGAGCATCATAATTTGCAGCAGCGACCCGACATGCAACGACTCTGCGGTACAGTCGAACCCAATATAAGCAGGCACAACCCCAGCCGCGAACGCCTTATCGAGGTGCTCAAGGTCCGTGCAGTCCTTCATGTACCCGCGCTCGGTCATAATGCGCAGGAACTCGGTCTTCGGCTGGTAAGTCATGGCGCTGGTCCTTAAGTTCATCGGGCTTCTACTGCGAAAGCGGGTCAAGATGGAAGCCTGAGAAGTCGAAGTTTGGAGGCCATACGATGAAGACGCCCGGTTTGTTGCCGCTGGACCATCCGCTATGGAACGATCTCGAAGGCGGATATCGCGAGCCGTCATCGGCAGTTGAATACTTGAAGCGTTTTGAAAATGGTGAGCGATCTGACGAACTCTGGCACGATTTCGTCGGCGAAATGTACCAGCAAGAAACGATTGGCGTTGCGTCTCTCGCCGTGGTTCCACACCTCGTTGAAATTTTTTCGGATGAAGACCGACCGACTGATTTCTACAATTATCTGACATTTGTGGATGCGGTTCGCGGCGATGGGGACAATCCCGAATTACCCGACTGGCTCCGAGACAGCTACGAAAGTGCTCTGTGTGCAGCAACCATTCTTGCGGCAGTCGATCTGAATCGCACGGAAGACAAGCTCACTCGTAAGAGCATAGTGTTGTTTGTGCTTCAGCGAGCCGAGTTCACTGAGCAGATGCGGTTGCTCGACAACATCGAAAATGAAGACCACGCGAGAGCCGTACTGGATAATATATGACAGAAAAAGAAGTCTCTCGAAACAAACCAATCTGGGCACTTGGCCTGATGTCCGGCACGTCGATGGACGGTGTCGATGCGGCGCTGGTGCTGACCGATGGCGAGACGATCAGTGAGTTCGGGGCGGGGGGTGAACGTCCCTTTGCGGTGGGTGAAGTGTCTTTTCTCCCGACGATCATGCAAAATTGGTCGGATTACCGCCCGCCAGCGGGTCCAGTTTACGAAGTTGAATTGGCCGAAGCCGAAGCCGAGATCGACGGCGCCCATGCGGCGGCTGTGGGTCGCTTGCTATCGCGCGTCCCCGCTTCGCCGGAAGTTATCGGGTATCATGGACAGACAATTTTTCACGCCCCCGACGAAGGCTGGACATGGCAGCTAGGCGATGGTGCAGCCTTGGCCCGCGCCCTGAACCGTCCTGTCGTCTGGGACTTTCGCACCGCTGATATGGAGGCGGGCGGAGAGGGTGCGCCGCTTGCGCCGTTCTTTCACTTCGCGTTGGCCAAGCAGATGGGCGCGACCGAGCCCGTTGCGTTTCTCAACATCGGCGGCGTGGCGAATGTGACGTGGGTGGACCCGACGAAATCCGCGCCTGAGGAGGAGGGTGCGTTGCTCGCCTTCGATACCGGACCCGGCAATGCCCTCATCAACGACTGGATGACCCGCCACGACCGCGAACCGCTGGATCGCGACGGGGCCGAAGCCGCCAAGGGTCAGGTCGATGACATGGCTCTGCACTCCAACGCAACGGGCGCGTTTCTGGAGCGGAAGCCGCCGAAATCTCTGGACAGGAACGAATTCGCGCTGGTCCTCGACCGTATGGCCGACCTGTCCTTGCCCGACGGCGCTGCAACCCTGACCGCACTCACCGCCGAATGTGTTGCCGAGGCCCTTAAGCACATGCCGTCCCCGCCGACCCGTTGGCTGATCTGCGGCGGCGGACGCAAAAATCCGGTGATGATGGCGATGCTGGCGGACCGTCTCGGCGTGCCCGTCGATCCCGTCGAGTCGGTCGGATTTGATGGCGATATGCTGGAGGCACAGGCGTTCGCGTATCTGGCCGTGCGCAGCCTACGCGGCCTCCCGCTGAGTGCGCCCGGAACCACCGCCTGCCGCGAGCCTGTGACGGGGGGACGGCTTTCGAAACCTTGACGACTCTGCCGCGACGCCGTAATCCGCGATAAGCGCAGCGATTTGAGCCGGATTGCGGGCTGCGCGGGGCGGAGTATTCTCAGCGAAAGTGGTTGCCGGTTTCGCGGTTCGAGAATGCGACCAGAAAGATGCCCCGAACCAAAACCGCTAAAGAGGTGTGCTGCTTTCCAACAAAAAGCGCCATTTCAACCGGTTGTCTTAGTGGAGACGACCTATGACCGATGATCTGCACCCCCGCACCAAGTTGGTGCATGGCGGAACGGACCGCAGCGGACACCATGAGATGTCCGAGGCGCTGTACCTGACCCAAGGCTTTGCCTATCCCGATGCGGAAACCGCCGAGGCGCGGTTTGACGGGTCCGATCCCGGCTATGTCTATGCGCGCTATGGCAATCCGACCGTTGGCATGTTCGAGCAACGCCTTGCGCTGCTGGAGGGGGCCGAGGCGTGCTTTGCCACCGCGTCGGGCATGGCGGCGATGAATGCGTCGATGTTCTCGCAACTGCAATCGGGCGATCATGTTGTCGCCTCGCGGGCGCTGTTCGGGTCATGTCACTATATTCTCGACAGTCTTCTGCCGCGCTTTGGCGTGCAGACGACGCTGGTTGAGGGAACCGACATTGCCGCATGGCAAAACGCCGTCAGACCCGAAACCAAAGTCTTCTTTCTGGAGACGCCGTCGAACCCGACGCTCGAAATCATCGACATTCGTGCGGTGGCGGATGTGGCGCATGAGGCGGGCGCGGTGCTGGTGGTCGATAACGTCTTCGCGACCCCCTGCTTTCAGCGGCCTCTGGCATTGGGTGCGGATATCGTCATGTACTCGACGACCAAGCACATCGACGGGCAGGGGCGCTGCCTTGGCGGTGCGTTGCTCGGTTCAAAAGAATTCGTCGGCGGCAAGCTGCTGGAATACATGAAACATACCGGCGCGGCGATGAGTCCGTTCAATGCCTGGGTGATGCTCAAGGGGCTGGAGACGCTCGATCTGCGTTGCCGCGCCGCTGCCGACAGTGCCGAAGCCATCGCGCAAGCGGTTGACGGGCACAGCGCCGTGGCGCGTGCAATCCACCCCGGTCTGCCGTCTCATCCTCAATACACCCTCGCGGCGGCACAAATGGAGCGTCCGGGAACCATGGTATCGTTCGAGCTGAAGGGCGGCAAAGACGCGGCCTTCAGCTTTATGAACGCACTCGAAATCGTGCGGATTTCCAACAATCTCGGCGATGCCAAATCCATCGCAACCCACCCGACAACCACGACGCATCAGCGCATGACCGAAGAGGACAGGCAGGCGCTGGGCATCACTCCGGGTCTGATCCGGCTTTCCGTCGGTTTGGAGCACGCCGACGACCTGATCCGCGATATCTCGCGCGCGCTGGACGCGGCGTAAGAAACGGCCCCGCACAAAGCGGGGCGGCCTATCAGAACGTCAGGTCGGCGGGTTCTTCCAGCCCGTGAATACGCGCGGTTGCGGTGACGGTGTTGGCCAGCAGGCAGGCAATCGTCATAGGGCCGATGCCGCCGGGTACAGGCGTGATCGCCCCCGCAACTTCGGAAC
>CALGNW010000184.1 GCA_937958345.1 uncultured Neomegalonema sp.
GCTCAAACGCCTAGAGGTGATGCAGCCGATTCTGTCGAACGAGGGACTGGAGAAAATCCGGACCATCGGCAACATCGCTGATAACCAGTTTATGACCACGACGCTGGACATTACGTTCGGCGCGGAACGCGGCCCGGACTACATGGAACAGGCTATCGACAGCCTGTGCGACCGCGCGGAGTCGAGCGTCGGTCACGGCTATAACATCATCATCCTGTCCGACCGTTTGATCGGCAAGGATCGCGTCGCGATCCCGTCGCTGTTGGCGTGTTCGGCTGTGCATCATCACCTGATCCGCAAGGGTCTGCGGACCTCGGTCGGTCTGGTTGTCGAAACCGGCGAAGCCCGCGAAGTCCATCACTTCGCGACCCTGGCCGGGTATGGAGCCGAGGCAATCAACCCGTGGCTGGCGTTCGAGACGCTGGCGGAAATGCGCGAGAGCATCGACCCCGATGCCGATAACTGGCAGATTAACAAACGCTATACCAAGGCCATCAACAAGGGTCTGCTCAAGGTCATGTCCAAGATGGGCATCTCGACCTATCAGTCCTATTGCGGCGCGCAGATTTTCGACGCGATTGGCCTGTCCACCGAGTTCGTCCAAAAGTACTTCACCGGCACGCATACCGCTGTTGAAGGTGTCGGCCTTGCAGAAGTCGCCGAGGAAACCTTCCGCCGTCACTCGGATGCGTTCGGGAACAAGCCGATCTATGCCAAGAACCTCGATGTCGGCGGCGAGTATGCCTACCGTATTCGTGGCGAGGATCATGTCTGGGGACCGGACACGGTCGCCGACCTGCAACATGCTGTGCGCGGCGACATCCCTGAGAAGTACAAGTCCTACGCCGAAGCGGTAAACCTGCAATCCGAGCAGAAGATGACCCTGCGCGGCCTCTTCCGCATCAAGCTGGCCGACGAGACGGGTCGCAAGCCGATCCCGCTCGATCAGGTTGAACCCCCCACCGAGATCGTGAAGCGTTTTGCAACCGGTGCAATGTCCTACGGTTCGATCAGCCGCGAGGCACACACCACGCTCGCGATCGCGATGAACCGCATCGGAGCGAAGTCGAACACCGGCGAGGGCGGCGAAGAAACCGACCGCTTCACGCCAATGGATAACGGCGACTCGATGCGCTCAGCAATCAAGCAAGTCGCGTCCGGTCGCTTCGGCGTGACGACGGAATATCTGGTCAATTCCGACATGATCCAGATCAAGATGGCGCAGGGTGCAAAACCCGGCGAAGGCGGGCAACTGCCGGGCCACAAGGTCGACGCCGTGATCGCGAAGGTGCGCCATTCGACGCCGGGTGTGGGCCTCATCTCACCGCCACCGCACCACGACATCTATTCCATCGAGGATTTGGCACAGCTTATCTACGATCTAAAAAACGTCTCGCCGACTTCCGATATCAGCGTGAAGCTGGTTTCTGAAATTGGCGTGGGCACGGTCGCAGCGGGCGTGTCGAAGGCGCGTGCCGATCACCTGACGATATCCGGTTTCGAGGGTGGAACGGGTGCATCCCCGCTGACCTCGATCAAACACACCGGCTCCCCGTGGGAAATCGGTCTTGCCGAGACGCAACAAACGCTGGTGATGAACGATTTGCGCGGGCGCATTTCTGTGCAAGTCGATGGCGGTTTGCGCACAGGCCGCGATGTGATTGTCGGCGCTCTGCTGGGTGCAGACGAGTTCGGCTTTGCCACCGCACCGCTGATCGCGGCGGGTTGTATCATGATGCGTAAGTGTCACCTCAACACCTGCCCTGTCGGCGTCGCGACTCAAGACCCTGAACTTCGTAAAAAGTTCACCGGCAAGCCCGAGCATGTCGTGAACTACTTCTTCTACGTTGCCGAAGAAGTGCGCGGCCTGATGGCCGAGATGGGCTTTGCGTCGATGGATGAGATGATCGGCCAGTCCGATGTGCTCGACACCGACCGCGCGATGGAGCACTGGAAATCGAAAGGTCTCGATTTCACCAAACTGTTCTTCAAACCAGAAGAGGCAGCAACGGTCGACATTCACCGCACCATCGACCAGCAACACCCGATCGTTGATATTCTTGACCGCAAGCTGATTGAAGTCGCCGCTCCGGCAATCGAGAACAAAACGCCTGTCAAAGCCGACTTCTCAATCGGCAACACCGACCGTTCTGCGGGCACGATGCTGTCGGGCGAGATCGCCAAGAAATACGGCCATGCCGGACTGCCGGAAGACACGATTTGGCTGACCATGAAGGGCGTTGCGGGTCAGAGCTTTGGCGCATGGGTTGCCAACGGCGTGACGCTCGAACTTGTCGGCGAAGCGAACGACTATGTCGGCAAGGGCCTGTCGGGCGGCAAGCTGATCGTGCGGCCTGATCCTGAAAGCGGGATCGTTCCGGGCGAGTCGATGATCGTCGGCAACACGGTTCTTTACGGCGCGATCACCGGCGAGTGTTACTTCCGCGGTATCGCGGGCGAACGCTTTGCGGTTCGGAACTCCGGCGCGATTGCCGTTGTCGAAGGCACGGGCGATCATGGTTGTGAATACATGACCGGCGGCATCGTCGTTGTCCTCGGCGAGACGGGCCGCAATTTTGCGGCGGGCATGTCGGGCGGCATCGCTTATGTGCTCGACGAGGCGGGCACGTTCGAGAAACGCTGTAACCTGTCGATGGTCGATCTGGAGCCTGTCGAGGCCGAAGAAAAAGCGATGGAAAAACTCCACCGCTCCGACATTGAATCGCATGGGATGGTTGATGTCCGCTCAAACATGACGCGCTTTGACGCCGAGCGTTTGCGTAAGCTGATCGAGAACCACGCACACTACACCAACTCGGCACGGGCGCAGGAAATCCTGACGAACTGGGACGCGTATCAGGCGAAATTCGTGAAGGTGATGCCGGTCGAATACCGCCGCGCGCTTCAGGAAATGCAGCCTGAGCAAACGGGCGATATGAATATCGGCATGAGGAGAAACTGATGGGTAAGGTAACAGGTTTTCTCGAGATTGAACGGCAGGATCGTAGCTACAAACCTGCCGGAGATCGCATCCGCAACTACAAGGAATTCGTACTTCCGCTAGAGGAGCGCAACGTCGAACAACAGGCGTCGCGCTGCATGGATTGCGGGATTCCGTTCTGTCACAACGGCTGTCCGGTCAACAACCAAATCCCGGACTGGAACGACCTCGTTTACAATTCAGACTGGGAAGCCGCGTCGATTAACTTGCATTCGACAAATAACTTCCCCGAATTCACCGGACGTATCTGCCCCGCACCATGCGAGGCCGCGTGTACGCTGAACATCGACGACAATCCGGTGACGATCAAAACCATCGAATG
>CALGNW010000185.1 GCA_937958345.1 uncultured Neomegalonema sp.
ACAACTTCGGCTTCAACCTTCGAGCCGCGTTTCAGACCGCCCGTCGCATCGTCGAAGCTTTCGCCGCCGACCTGCTTAACGCCCAGCGAGATGCGCTCTTTCTCGACGTCCACATCCAGAACGACGGCCTTAACGACGTCACCCTTGTTGTAGTCTTCGATGGCTTCTTCGCCCGACCGGTTCCAATCGAGATCCGACAGGTGGACCATGCCGTCGATGTCGTCGTCGAGGCCAACGAACAGACCGAATTCGGTGATGTTCTTGACGTCGCCTTCGACTTCGGTTCCGCGCGGGTGATTGGCCACAAAGGCTTCCCACGGATTGTCCATGCACTGCTTGAGGCCAAGCGAGATGCGGCGCTTGGAGGCATCCACATCCAGAACCATGACTTCGACTTCCTGGCTCGTCGAAACGATTTTGCCGGGATGCACGTTCTTTTTGGTCCAGCTCATTTCCGAGACGTGGACGAGACCCTCGACACCCGGCTCCAACTCGACGAATGCGCCGTAGTCGGTGATGTTAGTCACGCGGCCTTTGTGACGGCCTTCCAGCGGGTACTTGCCATCGACATCTTCCCACGGATCGGACTGAAGCTGTTTCATGCCGAGCGAGATGCGCTGGGTGTCTTTGTTCACCTTCACGACCTGAACCTGCAACGTCTGGCCGATGCTGAGGATTTCGGTCGGGTGGTTCACGCGGCGCCACGCCATATCGGTGACGTGGAGCAGGCCGTCGACACCGCCGAGATCGACGAACGCGCCGTAATCGGTGATGTTTTTGACGACACCCTCGACAACATCGCCTTCGTTGAGCTTGCCAACGATTTCCGAACGCTGCTCTGCGCGGGTTTCTTCGAGGATCGCACGGCGCGAGACCACGATGTTACCACGGCGGCGATCCATCTTCAGGATCTGGAACGGCTGCGGGGTGTTCATCAGCGGGCCGACATCGCGCACGGGACGCACATCAACTTGACTGCCGGGCAGGAAGGCAACAGCACCGCCGAGATCAACGGTAAAGCCGCCTTTGACGCGGCCAAAGATTGCGCCTTCGACGCGCTCGGCCTTGTCGAATGCTTTTTCGAGACGATCCCACGCTTCTTCGCGGCGGGCCTTGTCACGGGACAGAACCGACTCGCCTTTGGCGTTCTCGGTGCGGTCGAGGTAAACCTCAACCTCATCGCCGACCTCAAGGTCGGCGGCTTTGCCGGGTGCGGCGAATTCTTTAATGTCGATGCGGCCTTCCATCTTGAAGCCCACGTCAACGATCGCCTGACCGTTTTCGATCGCGATCACTTTCCCTTTAACAACGGACCCTTCAACAAGGTCGTTATTCTCAAGGGATTCGTTCAGCATTGCTTCGAAATCGTCCATGCTTGGTTGCATCGATTCCGTTGCGGTTGCGGCATTTGCCATTCAGATTAGCTCCTATACGTCGTTGTTTTCTGGCCTGCCGGTTGTCTCCGGCGGTCTTTGACAATGTTAACGAGTGTTTGCTCGAACGCCGATTCGGACCCTCACACGCAAAAAAAGCATAAGCGCCCCAGAGTGTTAGCTCCGAGCCGCTGTAATCTGCTCATTCACGAGGCGAAGGGCCTCTGCGACGGCCTGCTCTATACTCATTTCAGAGGTATCGAGCAAGTCCGCGTCTGCGGCATGAGTCATCGGTGCCGAGGCGCGCTCGGCATCCCGCCGGTCCCGTTCCTCGATTGACTCCAGAACGGTGCGATAGGCGATGTCCTGCGTTTTCGATAACTCGCGCCAACGCCGCGCCGCGCGCACATCGGCATCGGCGCTGATAAACAGCTTTGCAGTGGCATCGGGCAGGATCACGGTCCCGATATCCCGCCCGTCGAGGACCGCGCCGCCCATGGCGAAATTGCGTTGCCATTCCATAAGCGCGGCCCGCACCTGCGGGTGTGCGGCGACGATCGACGCGAGGTTGCCGATCCCGTCCTCGCGCAGGTCATCCCGCTCCAGAACCTCAATTGTCAGATCGCCCGCGATCCGTCCGACGGCGTCGCCATCCGTGGGAAATATCCCCTGATCGCGCACCAGTGCGGCAACCCCGCGATACAATAACCCGGTATCGAGGTGGCGCAGCCCCAGGTGTTCCGCAATCCGCCGCGCAATCGTTCCCTTGCCGGATGCGGCCGGGCCGTCGATCGCAATCGTCGTTGTGTCGGTCATAAAGGCTCGCGGTTAGGTTTGCCGGTGGCGCATACTGTCACTTTGTACATGCCCATTTCTAGGAAAACCTGTGACGTGTTGGCGTGCCTGTTCCCCAATGCCGCCGCAAAGCCAGCGGCGCGGATCACGATGATCGTGCTGGCTTTTGATCCCGTTCATTAAAATGATCGGAAAACTCCCATCAAATCAGCCAATTTTCGTTAACAGGCGTGCGCCGTACTTAATTAGCGGGCAATCGCTCGGGGCGATCTTCTGCTCATACGAGAATTCAGGTGAGGAATTGGTATGGCGAACCCGTCATCAAACGCGCGATATTTTCGCGGCACTAAATTTCAAGACGAAATTACAGGAACGACCGACGAGGACGTCCTTTTTGGGTATGCCGGAGAAGACCTGTTATTCGGGGGCGATGGCCGCGATTTTCTATACGGCGGCGACGGCGACGATGCGCTCTATGGCGAGGGCGGTAATGACTATCTCGACGGCGGCGCCGGGGCCGATTTGCTTAACGGCGGAACCGGCGATGACTCGGTCAACTATCATGACTCATCCGAGGCGGTGACGATTGATCTGCAGGCGCAAACCGCCACCGGCGGCGACGCGGACGGCGATGTGCTTGTCGATATCGAGTTTGCGCGGGGCTCGCACTTCGACGATGTGCTGATTGGAGACGGCGGCGACAACTTCCTTTGCGGTCTGGGCGGTAATGACGCGATGTACGGCGGCGACGGCAACGACATTCTGCGCGGGGCCGAGGATGCGGATTACCTCGACGGCGGCTCCGGTTCGGACATCGCAACCTATTGGTCCTCTTCGGCGGGGGTGACGGTCAACCTTTTGACCGGAACAGGAACCGGCGGCCATGCTGAGGGGGACACGCTCGTCTCAATCGAGATTGTGCAAGGGTCAGCGGCTTTCGGCGATACCCTGACCGCCTCCGATACTGCAGTGCATTTTTTCGGGTATGGCGGCGCGGATACGCTGATCGGCGGTGGCGGTGATGACCGGCTGTTCGGAGGGGCTGACGGCGATACCCTCAGTGGCGGCTCCGGCGGAGATATGCTGTTCGGCGAAGCGGGCAACGACGTGCTGGGCGGCGGAGAGGGTGCCGACTTTATAACCGCAGGCACGGGGGATGATACCATAGCGGGCGGCGGCGGCGGCGATCAGTTTAAGTTTCGTCAGGGCGACGGAACCGACGTGATCACCGACTTTCAGGCCGGACTTGATCACATTATTTTTTCCGATCACGTCACAACCTGGCGCGACCTGACGACAGAAATGTCGGGCGATGACGCGCATATCCACTACGGTGCGGATGATCTCTTGGTGGTTGAGGGCGCGTCACTGGCCGATGTCTGGGGCGCATTCGGCTTTTACTGATGCACAGGGTTCGCTGCCCGGCGGGGTTCGCGTATCCGCTCACCATCGCGGACAGGTTCATGCCATGCTAACCGCCGCAGGTGCGCGGCCCGATGATACGGATTTATTCCTGATGCCCGACGCCTGAACGAATAAGAGCGGGCGCAATGGCCCGCTCGAAAGTCGCTACCCCGTCTGCTCAGGCAAGGCGTAATATCTTGTTTTCGTTGCCGCCGTTGCCGTTTTCCACATTACGGGTTTTGAAACCTGCCCCCCCGGATGTGATATTTATTTGGCATTGGGTGCGGTGAAAGAATCAGAAGAGGTTAACGGCGTCAATCTGAATATGCGTGTCGATCGAAAATGCGCCCGCTCCGGCCCGCGATCCGCGCTTGCGTTCCGGTATTGCGCTCCGGCCCGCAGACCCCATTGCAATCGTATGCACGATTTCCTAGCGTTCTTTCGAGAAGTCGTAGGCTCCGCACAAAGGGGGAGGAGAGGCAATGCCGCCGGGCGGTCTCGAAAAAATCACCTCTGCCGAGGTGGCGAAACGCGCTGGTGTCAGTCAATCCGCTGTCAGCCGGGTGTTTACGCCGGGCGCCAGCGCCTCGCCGGAAATGACCCAGCGGGTTCGCCGAGCTGCGGATGAGCTTGGCTATCGCCCCAACATTCTCGCGCGGTCGCTGATCACGGGCCGCAGCCGGATCATCGGACTGGTGATTTCGTATCTCGAGAACAACTTCTACCCCGAAGTTCTCGAAAAGCTTTCAGCGGCGCTGCAACAGCGCGGTTATCACGTGCTCGTTTTTATGGCCCCGCAAAGTATCGACAACATTGACCACGTCGTGCAGGAAATTCTCGACTATCAGGTTGACGGGATTGTCACCGCGTCGGTGGCCATGTCGTCTGATCTGGCCATGCGCTGCCGCGCGGCGGGCATTCCGGTCGTGTTGTTTAACCGTGCGCAGGACGACCCGCGTTTGTCCGCTGTTGAATCCGATAACCGGTCCGGCGGCGCGGCGCTTGCGCGGTTCCTTTTGGCGGGCGGGCACAGCCGCTTCGGGTATATCGCCGGTTGGGAGGGTGCATCGACACAGCGGGACCGCGAGGCGGGCTTTGTCGATGTTTTGGCTCAGTCGGGCATAACGCTGCATGCCCGCGCGGTCGGAAATTTCCGCCACGACGAGGCCGCCGAGGCGGCGCGCACGATGTTCACCGGACCGGACCGCCCCGATGCTGTCTTTGTCGCCAATGACCATATGGCGTTTGCCGTCATGGATGTGCTGCGCTTCGAGCTTGGCCTGCGTATTCCCGAAGACGTCTCGGTCGTCGGCTTTGACGATGTTCCGATGGCGGCTTGGCCGTCGTATAATCTGACGACCGTGCGTCAATCCGCCGAGGCCATGGTGACGCAGACGGTTGATATTCTGATTGACCATATCGAGCAGGATGACAGCGCCCCGCGGCGCGCGACAGTTCCGGCTCCCCTTATTCAGCGCGGCTCCGCGCGCCTTCCCGACAACGGATCGAATCCCTATGACACGTGAACAGATGGAAGCGCGCATTGTGCGCTATGGCGATCTTAAGCCGTGCCGGACAGCGTTCATTGACGCGCACACCCCCGGCTCTGACCAGAAAGAAAACTTCACCATCATCGGTGGCGGCGTTTCAGAGAGCGCGGATCAGCATGTCCATATCGAGGACACCCCCGGCTTTAATATCGGCGCGGCGGGCCAACCGCCCAAGTGTCGCAACTCGCTGCACAGCCACCGCACGGCGGAAGTGTTCTTTGTCCTGAAAGGCCGATGGCGTTTCTTCTGGGGTCGATGGGGCGATGCCGGAGAGATCGTGCTGGAAGAAGGTGACATCATCAACCTGCCCACAGGCATCTTTCGCGGGTTTGAAAATATCGGCATAGACTACGGAATGATCATGGCGATCCTCGGTGGAGACGATGCCGGCGGCGGCGTGATATGGGCACCGCAGGTTATCGAGGACGCGGCGGGGCACGGCTTGGTGCTGGGCGAAAACGGCAAGCTCTATGACACCAAAAAGGG
>CALGNW010000186.1 GCA_937958345.1 uncultured Neomegalonema sp.
ACGCTAAGGATGCGGTGGTTGAGGTGTTTGCGGGTGGCCTCGTCGCGGCCATCCAGCAGCAGAAAGGTCGCGTGGGCAAAGCTGGGCGGCTCGGTTCCGTTGCGGTAAAAATCCACGGCCCGCGCGCGGACTTTCACCGCCGAGGGCGAGGCTACTTCGGCTTCTGCGGCCAGCGCCTGAAACAGGGTTTCACAAAGCGCCTGCATATCGTGGGTCTGTTCGATGCCTCGGGAAAATTCGATGGTGACTTGCGGCATGGCGCGGCCTCTCTCAGCGGTTTGGTACGGCTCGAGCGTAGCGGGTGCGCGTCCAGGGGCCAAGCGATGTGCGGGATTTAGGTGTCCTCGCGTTCCCGCCATTGTATCGCCTTGAGTGGACGCCTATGGTTGCGCGAGAATAAACCTTTCGGAGTGCGGCCCCCATGGCGACGCCCACCATTGCGCTGGTCGATGACGACCGGAACATCCTGACCTCGGTTTCCATCGCGCTGGAGGCTGAAGGATTTGACGTCAAAACCTATTCGGACCCTGCGGCCGCGCTTGCGGCACTAAGCCAGCAACCCCCTGATATTGCAGTCTTGGACATCAAGATGCCCCGCATGGACGGCATGGAAGTGCTGCGCCGTTTGCGGCTGAAATCCGATCTGCCGGTGATCTTTCTGACGTCGAAGGACGAAGAGATCGACGAGGTTCTGGGCCTGCGCATGGGGGCCGACGACTACATCCGCAAACCGTTCTCGCAACGCCTGCTGATCGAGCGAATCCGCGCGGTTTTGCGGCGCAGAGAGGCTCAGGCCGATGGCGGAGAGCGGGCGGAAAAAGATAAGATCATGGCGCGCGGCAAGCTGACCATGGACCCGATGCGGCATGCCTGCCTGTGGGACGGACAGCCTGTCACCCTGACTGTGACCGAATTTCTGATCCTGATGGCGCTGGCGCAGCGGCCCGGTTTCGTCAAAAGCCGCGACAGTCTGATGGATGCGGCCTATGACGATCAGGTTTATGTCGATGATCGTACAATCGACAGTCATATCAAGCGGATACGGAAAAAATTCCGCATGACAGACGATGAATTCGCCTCGATTGAGACCCTTTATGGCGTCGGATACAGATATCGCGAAACCTGACCCCGCGCTGGATTACGGCGAGGCGACGGAGGAGCTGTCCGAGGGCGCGGGTTCGCCGCCGCCTCTGGATACCGATGCGCCCGACCCGCCCTTCGGCAGCCGCGCTGATCCCGCCGCCGCAAAGCGGAAATCGGTCTGGCGTCGCCTGCGGTTCCTGCGTCCGCTCGGCAGCCTGACCCAGCGGATTATTGCGATCAATCTGGTGGGGCTGGCGGTGCTGGTTGCGGGCGTTCTGTTCCTGAACCAGCTTCGTACAGAGCTGGTACAGGTGCGCGTGAATTCGCTTGTCACGCAGGGAACAATCGTCGCGACGGCGATTGCCGAGCTTGCGGCGGTCTCTCCCGAGGCGACCCGCTATGATGCCTACGCGGCGAACGAGGTCTTGCGCCAGCTGACCCTGCCGACCGGCCAGCGCGCGCAGCTTTATACACGCGGGCGGCTGACCGGAGACACCCGCAGTTTCGATTTTGCGCGCAGTCCGGTGGATACCGAACCCCTCGCCCCGCCGAGTAAAGGCCCCGGCGGTTTTCTGGGGTGGATCGAGCGCGCGTATAGCAGATTGGCCAAGGTGTTTTTTGCCGATGACCTGCCGCTCTATATCGAAACCCCCGTTGCCGGAATTACCGAAGACGCCGAGGTGTATTCAGCCGCACGGGGCGAGGTTGCCTCGGCACTACGCGTCAACTCGGGCGGCGAGCTGATCGTTTCGGTTGCGGTTCCGATTCAACGGTTAAAGGTCGTGATGGGCGTGCTGGTACTGTCGACCGAGGGCGGTGACATTGACCGGGTTATCCGCGTGGGCCGCATCGAGATTTTGCGTGTCGTCATCGTGGCCGGACTGGTATCGCTGTTGCTGGCATTTCTGCTGGCGCGCGGCATTGCCCGCCCGCTGCGCAAGCTGGCGGTTGCCGCCGAGGCGGCGGGCGTTCAGGAGGATATGCAAATCCACCCCGACCGCGTGGAAATCCCGGACTATACCGCACGGGGCGATGAGATTGGCGACCTGTCGGGGGCGCTGCGCCGGATGACGGACGCGCTGTATACGCGCATTGATGCCATCGAGTCCTTTGCCGCCGATGTGGCGCACGAGATTAAAAACCCGCTCACCTCGTTGCGTTCAGCGGTCGAAACCATGAGCCTTGCCAAGACCGATGCCTCGCGCGCGCGGCTGATGGAAGTCATTCAGGACGATGTAACCCGCATGGACAGGCTGGTTACCGATATCTCCAACGCCTCGCGCCTTGATGCCGAGCTGGTTCGTGAAAAACGCGCGCCGTTTGATCTGGGGGCGCTGGTCGAGACGATGGCCGATATTTCATCGGCCTCGGATCACGGCGTCAGAATAGAGACCCGCGTTCCCCCGACCTCGTTGATGGTGCGCGGTCTTGAAAGTCGTATCGGGCAGGTTCTTGCCAATCTGATTGAAAATGCGGTCTCGTTCAGTGACGCAGGGGCGAGCATCCGATTGGTCGCCAGCCGCGCCGAGGACGGGTCGGCGTGGGTGACAGTCGAGGACGAGGGGCCGGGCATTCCCGCCGATAACCTCGAAAGCATTTTCCAGAGATTTTACACCGAACGCCCCGCCGAAGAGGCCTTTGGCCGGCACTCGGGCCTTGGGCTTTCGATTTCGCAGCAAATCGTCGAAGCGCATGGCGGAACGATCCGCGCTGAGAACATCGGGGATACGAACAACCCGGACGGCGCACGTTTTATCCTCACCCTTCCGCGATAAAGGTCGGTTACTGTGTAAAAAAAGCAAAACGCGTCAATGGGTGCATTGACGACCCTTTACGGATGGGTGACGGTACTCGCTATGGGTTCGCATGACATGTTCTTGACTCCTGACGGGGGTAACACAAAAACCGAGCTGATCCTTGTGACCGGTGTCGCAGGGGCAGGTAAGACGTCTGCGCTTGCGGCCCTCGCGGATCAGGGGTTCGAGACAATCGACAATCCGCCCATTGGACTGCTCGCCGCGATCGTTGATGATTTTTCGGGCGAAGGCGCGCGGTTGGCGATCGGGATTGACGAACGCAGTCGCGGTTTCACGACCGAACGCTGTGCCGATGTAATTTCAGAACTGCGCGCGCGCGGCGATACCGATGTGGTGCTGGTTTTTCTGGAATGTGCTGACGAGATGCTGTTGCGCCGGTTTCAGGAAACGCGGCGACGGCATCCCATGGCCGAGGGTGCGCCGGTTGAATCCGCACTGGTGCTGGAACGCGCGATGCTGGAGCCGCTGCGGGTTCAGTCTGATCTCTCGATTGACACAAGCGAGCTGTCCCTGACCGACCTGCGCCGTGAAATCGGCGACCGGTTCGGCAGCGATGCGGGCGGCATGACCGTTTCAATCATTTCGTTCGGGTTCAAAAAGGGCGCACCCCGCGGGGCGGATTTGCTGTTCGACATGCGCTTTCTCACGAATCCCTATTGGATGGCCGAGCTGCGCAGCATGACGGGACTCGACGCCGAGGTGCGCGCGTATATCGAGGGCGACTCGAACTACCTGCCGATCTATTCAAAGATCGAGGATCTGATCCTGTCGCTGCTGCCGCACTATGCCAACGAGGGCAAAAGCTATCTGAACATCGCTATCGGCTGTACCGGCGGAAAGCACCGGTCGGTTATGGTGTCCGAACGTCTGGGCGAATCGGTTATGAGCGCGGGATACGCGCCGGTCATTCGCCATCGCGACCTGCCGATTTCTGCGCAAAAACCCAAGGCGGCTGTCGTCTGAGATGATCGGTGTCGTCCTCATAACCCACGGGGGCGTTGGCCGGGAACTGAAGGCCGCCGCCGAGAATATGCTCGGACCGCAAACCCGGATGCAGACCGTGTCGGTCGCGGCGGGTGTCCCGCTCGAAGATATGCGTACCCAGTTGACCGAGGCTGTGAACAGCGTCGCCGACGGCACGCGCGGTGTCCTGATCCTGTCGGATATTTTCGGCGGCACGCCCTGCAATGTTGCAGCAGGTGTTGCCTCGCCCGGTGAAGTCATCGTTCTGACCGGGGTCAATCTGCCGATGCTGGTGGCCGTCATCCGCGCCCGTAAACGCAGCGGTCTGGTTCATGTTGCGCAATCGGGATTAGAGGCAGGGCGTCACTTCATCGGCTTTGCCGAGCCTCCGAAGGACGGATCGCGAAAGGCGGCGCAATGGGCCAGCCAATAATGCGCAAAATGACCATCGTGAACGAGCGCGGCCTGCATGCCCGCGCGTCGGGGGCATTGTCGCAGCTTTGCGAAACCTTCGATGCCGGGGCCATCGTCAGATTTAACGGCGAAGAGGCGGATGCGTGTTCGATCATGGATCTGCTGACGCTGGCCGCCGCGCGGGGATCGGAGATCGAGGTCGAGGCAACCGGCCCCGATGCGGAAAAGATGGTCGATGCGATGGAGGCCCTGATCGCGGATAAGTTCGGCGAGGAACGCTAGCAGCGCCCTGCGCATGCGCTGAGTCATAATCCGCGCTAAGAACCGCGAATGCGGGACAACCTAACTGTTTTCGCGCAATATCCGGCCCGCGAGGTACAACGATCCGCATATCAGGATGCGCGGCGGGCTGATGGCGGCGTCTTCTTCGCCTGTGATCAGCCGCATCGCCTCGGATGCGTCATCAACCTCGACGGCATTCAAATCCGCACCCTCAGCAAAATCCGCCAGCTCGTCCGAGGTAAGCGTGGCGGTCTCGCCGGGGATTGACAGGCAGTAAATCCGCCGGACCAATCCCTCGAACGGGCGCAGATACCCCGTGACGTCCTTGGTGTTGAGCATGCCGCAAATCATATAAAGCGGCTTGGGATCGCGTTCTTCCATATCAGCCAACAGCCGCGCCAGCGCCTCGCCCGCTGCGGGATTGTGGCCGCCGTCAAGCCAGATTTCCGACCCCGCCGGGGCGCCCTCGACCAGTGGCCCGTTCTTTAGCCGCTGCATCCGTGCGGGCCATGTTGCCCCGCGCACGGCGGCAGCGAGGATGCTCGGCTCATCGACGCCGAGCAGGATCAGGGCCATTGCGGCGGCTGCGGCATTGTCGATCTGATAATCGCCCGGCAAGGAAGGCGACGGCAGGTCAACGAGTCCGGCATCGTATTGCAGCGAAAACCCGCGCGGTTCGCGCCTCGCTGTCCAATCGGCGTCGGCGGCATGGATCGGAACCGACAGGCGGCGCGCCTTATCCGCGATGACGCCCATGGCAACCTCGTGCTGGGGGCCGACAACCGCGGGAACGCCGCGCTTGAGAATCCCGGCTTTTTCTCCGGCAATTTCAGCAAGCGTTTCGCCGAGATAGCTCTGATGGTCGATGGATACGGGTGTAATGACCGTCAGTGCGGGCTGTTCGATGACGTTCGTTGCATCGAGGCGTCCGCCAAGCCCGACCTCGAGAATCGTATAATCGGCCTCGGTGCGCGAAAACGCCAGAAACGCGGCGGCTGTCGTGATCTCGAAAAACGTAATCGGCGCTCCGGCGTTTGCCGCTTCACATTCCTCCAGCAATGCCGCAAGCGCGTCCTCGTCGATCAATGCGTCAGCCAGCCGGATACGCTCGTGAAAACGGGCGAGGTGCGGCGAGGTATAGGCGTGTACTTTTTTACCCGCCGCCTTTAATCCGGCGCGGATAAAAGCGCCGGTTGAGCCTTTGCCGTTTGTACCCGCGATATGAATGACCGGCGGAAGACTGCGTTCGGGATTGCCGAGCGCCGCCAGCAAACGCTCCAGCCGCTCAAGCGACAGGTCGATGACTTTGGGATGCAGTTCCAGCAAGCGGGCCAGGATCGCGTCACTCTTTGCAGAGTCGGCGGGGGTCACGCCTTATCGCTTTTGGGCGGCTCCGCCCCTTCGACGATGCCGCTCAGCGTCTTGCCATCCGGACCGGGCAGGGCCTGTGCTTCGGCAGGCAAACGCATCAGCAGGCGAACGACCTTGCCGATTTCGCCTGCCAGCTTGCGGCGATCCACCACCATATCCAGCATGCCGTGTTCAAGCAGGTATTCTGCGCGTTGAAAGCCTTCGGGCAGTTTTTCGCGAATCGTCTGCTCGATCACGCGCGGCCCTGCAAAGCAGATCAGCGCATTCGGTTCGGAAATCTGGACATCGCCAAGCATCGCATAAGACGCGGTAACACCGCCCGTCGTGGGATGAGTGAAGACCGAGACATAAGGCAGACCGGCCTCGCGGACCATTTGTACCGCGATGGTCGTGCGGGGCATCTGCATTAGGGACAAAATTCCCTCCTGCATCCTCGCCCCGCCGGCAGCCGAGAAGATAATCAGCGGGGCCTTGGCGGCCACGGCGGCCTTGGCAGCAGCAAGCACCGCATTACCGACCGCCATGCCCATTGAGCCGCCCATAAATTTAAAGTCCGAAGCCGCTGCAACGCAGACGACGCCGGAAATCTTACCCTTGCCGATCAGGACGGCATCGTCGCGCGCCGTGTTGCGCCGGGCATCCTTGAGGCGGTCGGTGTAGCGTTTTTCGTCACGGAAGCCCAAGGGATCGGCCAGCGTATCGGGCTGTTCAACCACCTCGAATTCGCCGTCATCGAACAAGCGGGCGAAGCGTTCCTCGGGGACAATTCCCATGTGATGCGAACAGTAGGGGCAGACCTGCTGTGCCTCGGCCAACTCGCGGTGAAACACCATCTGACTGCATTCGCCGCATTTAACCCAGAGATTGTCAGGGGTTTCACGCCGGTTGAGCAGCGTGCCGAGCTTGGGACGGACGTAGTTCGTAATCCAGTTCATGGCCTGCTCGCTTTGCTTTTCACCTTTTCAGAGCGTTTTCCGTGATCTCCGATCAGTGAAAACGCTCCGAATTCCTTTATTTATAGCGCCCTCGGACGGAAAACCGGCATCCATTTTTCCTGAAAGCGATCTGGGCCATGCCAGCGCTTTACGCGAAAGCGAAGCTTATTTTCTCGCGCGTTTCGTTGCGTTGGCCAGCTTTTTTACGACCGCGACTACATCTTTCTGGAACGATTTTTTCGGCGGTCCGGCAACGGTGAGGCCGTCGGCCACCGCGCGCACGATTGCCGAGCCGACGACAACGCCATCCGCGACTCTGGCAATTGCGGCGGCCTGTTCGGGGGTCGAGACGCCAAAGCCGACCGCGACCGGCAGATCGGTCTTTTCCTTGATCGCTGCGACGGCCTTGCCGACCGCATCCTCGTCGGGCGTCGCCGCGCCGGTGATGCCGGTGATCGAGACGTAATAGACAAATCCCGAGGTGTTTTGCAGAACCTTGGGCAGGCGCTTTTCATCGGTTGTCGGAGTGGCCAGACGGATAAAGTCCAGCCCCGCCGCGCGGGCCGGAACGCACAGTTCGCCGTCTTCTTCGGGCGGCAGGTCCACGACGATCAAACCGTCAACGCCCGCCGCCTTGGCATCAGCGATAAACGCCTCGACACCATGGCTGAAGATCGGATTGTAATACCCCATCATCACGACCGGCGTTTCGTCGTCCGCCTTGCGGAATGCCGCCACGAGATCGAGCGTCTTTTGCAGGGTCTGGCCGCCCTTTATGGCGCGCTGGCCCGCAAGCTGGATTGCGGGACCGTCGGCCATCGGGTCCGTGAACGGCATGCCGATTTCGATGATGTCGACGCCGGCCTTCGGCAGCGCCCTCATCAAATCAAGCGAGACGTCATAGCTCGGGTCGCCAGCCATCGTGAAGCTGACAAAAGCCGCCTGATTTTTGTCTTTCAGGGCTGCAAAGCGTTTTTCGATGCGGGACATTGCCGATCCTTACTCAGTCTCTATCGCGGCGGGGTCCGCCACCACCACGCGGCTTATCGCCGAAATCTTTGCGCGGGCCACCGCCGCCGCCGCCGGGACGGAAACCACCGCCTCCACCGCCGCCGGAACGGAACCCGCCGCCACCGCCACCCGGACGGTCGCCGCCCGGACGGTCACCAAAGTCGCGCTTTGGCTTGAACCCGCCGCGATCACCGCCCCGGTCACCGCCGCCACCGCGCGGGCCGTCGGGACGGTTAAAGCTGCTGCGCTCGGGTGCGATGTACTTATCAAGCAAGGCTTCGGGGATTTCAGCACGCTGAACGACGCCGCCATCGGCCCAAATAACCTTCACCGCACCGCCTTCGGTGGATTCGACGGCCATTTTCATGCTGCCTGATACGAGGATGACGACGTCACCCGTTGCGAACTTCGCCATCTCGTCTTCCAATTCAGATTTCGGTGCCGAGGGCTTCGGCTACCGTGAAAATATCCTTGTCGCCGCGACCGCACATGTTCAGCAGCAGGACCTGGTCTTTGTCCATCTCGGGTGCGATCTTTGCGACATGGGCAAGCGCGTGGGAGGGTTCAAGAGCGGGAATAATCCCCTCCATCTCGCAGCACAGCGTAAAGGCCTTCAGCGCCTCGTCATCCGTCACCGAGACGTACTCGACCCGCTCCATATCCTTCAGCCAGGAATGCTCGGGACCGATACCGGGATAATCGAGACCGGCGGAAATCGAGTGCGCCTCTTTGATCTGGCCGTCATCGTCCTGCAGCAAATATGTGCGGTTGCCGTGAAGGATGCCGGGACGACCGCCCGTCAGGGACGCGGCGTGTTCGTCTGTATCGACGCCTTTGCCGCCCGCCTCGACGCCGATGATCCGGACACCCGCATCATCGAGGAACGGGTGGAACAGGCCCATCGCGTTCGAGCCGCCGCCAATACACGCGACCAGTACGTCGGGTAAACGGCCCTCGGCGTGTTTCATCTGGCCTTTGGCCTCCCATCCGATCACGGACTGGAAGTCTCGGACCATGGCGGGATAGGGGTGCGGACCGGCGACTGTGCCGATGCAATAGAACGTGTCTTCGACGTTGGTGACCCAGTCCCGCAGCGCCTCGTTCATTGCGTCTTTCAGGGTTGAACGGCCTGACGTCACCGGAATGATCTCGGCACCGAGCAGCTTCATGCGGAAGACGTTGGGCTTTTGGCGTTCGACGTCGGTTGCGCCCATGTAGACAACGCACTTCAGGCCGAATTTAGCACAGACCGTTGCGGTGGCGACGCCGTGCTGACCTGCGCCGGTTTCGGCGATAATGCGGGTTTTGCCCATACGCCGCGCCAGCAGGATCTGACCCAGCACGTTGTTGATCTTATGCGCGCCGGTGTGGTTCAGTTCGTCGCGCTTGAGGTAAATTTTCGCACCGCCGAAATGTTCGGTCAGACGCGGGGCGAAATACATGGGCGACGGACGGCCCACATAGTTACGCCACAGGTTTTCCATCTCGGCCTTAAAGCTGCGCTCTTGCTTGGCCTCGTTATAGGCGGCCTCAAGTTCGAGGATCTGAGGCATCAGCGTTTCGGCGACAAAACGCCCGCCAAAGGTGCCGAAGCGGCCCTCTTCATCGGGGCCCGTGCGGAAACTGTTCGGAGCGTGCGCGGTCATCGGCATTCCCTGTCAGGAGCGGCAGAAACAAAGACAAGGAATATCGCGCACCCGCGCGGAATCCCCCAATAGAAGGGCAATACGCGAAAGAAGGTCTGCACTTCAAGGGTGTTAGAGTGAATCGGCTTTCCGAATTGGGTAAGTCGGGAAATCAGGGGGCCGTGAATTGATCCTGCCGGTTCGCAAAACC
>CALGNW010000187.1 GCA_937958345.1 uncultured Neomegalonema sp.
CGCTATGGCCTGGAAGACGGTCGCATCGTCAATCTGGTGACCCAGACGACGCCGACACGCGGCAAGCGTCTGACCTTCCTGCAACAGCTTTTGGGCAATGTCGGGCGCTTCTCGGCAGAGGACTTCGTCGGCGGCTCGACCGGCGGTTTGTAAGGCGGCGCAGGATCGCTGAACGGAAGCGCCTGAAAGGCTGTCAGGCGATCCGCCGGTTCCGCGCGGCCAGAAAGACCAACGCGCAGAGGGCAAGTGTTATCGGAACGAGGACACTCAGGTTGACCGTATTCCAGCCCGCGACCGCCATGATCTTGCCCGAGCTGAGCGCACCGGCGGCGACCAGCCCCATCACCAGGACATCGTTCAATCCCTGAACCTTCGCCCGCTCGTCCGGTCGGTGGCTGGCGGCGAGCAGGCTGGTCGCACCGATAAAGCCGAAATTCCAACCCAGCCCGAGAAAAATCAGCGCCGCGTAGAACTTTTCAATCTCAATCCCGCTTAGCGAAATTGCGGTGCAGGCTGCCAGCATCAACAGCCCCGATCCGATGATCCAACCATGCCCGAACCGCGCGATCAGCGAGCCGGTAAAGAAACTCGGGGCAAACATCGCAAGGACGTGCCAGCGCACAACATCCGCCGCCTGTCCGCCGCTAAAGCCGCAGGCAACAATCGCCAGCGGTGTCGAGGTCATCACGAACGTCATCACGCCATAACTGACCATCGCGCACAGGATCGCGACGGGCACAGCCGGATTTGCAAAGATCTCGCGCATGGGCCGCCCCGAATCACCCTTTTCCCGTCGCTGGGGCGGGGGCAGATCGAGCAGCGGAATCGCCATCGCGCCGATGACGATAACGACCAGCGTCATTGCATAGGCCCCCGCAAACGGGACCGGCGCGAACAGATCGCCGAAGCGGATAACGATTTCCGGTCCGATGATTGCGGAAACGAGGCCACCGGCCATGACATAGGAAACGGCGCGCGGTTTATAGGCATCGCTCGCGCTGTCTGTGGCGGCAAAGCGGAACAGATTGTGGGTGGTCTGGTAAGCGCCGGCAAAACCGTGCGCGATGCAAAGCAAAACAAAACTGCCGTTCAGGATCGCATAAGCCGCCAGCGTTCCGCCGATTGCGCCGCAGATCGCACCTAGAAAGAACCCGGGCTTGCGCCCGACCTTTCCCATCAACAATGACATCGGCGCTGCGGTAAGCATGCCGACGACCATCTGAAACGCGATTGGCAATGTTGCGAGGCTTTTGTCTTCCGCCAACAGCGCACCGGCCAGCCCGCCGAGGATAATATAGACGGGTAACTGCGCGCCGAGGATGGCCTGCATAAAAGCCAGCACTGCCACATTGCGCTTAGCGCGTTTGTGCAGCGCGGCTTCTTCGGTCATTCAGGTTGGCTTTCGGGCCGCAGGACTTTTGCAATCGCCTCCAGCACCGCGTTCGCCAGTCGGGGTTCTTCACTGTCGAAGAACGCCTTCGCCACCTCGACATATTCGTTGAAAATGACGTTGCGCGGTGTGGTCATGCCGAGCATTTCAAACCCGGCGGCACGGAATAGAGCGCGCAGGATCGGATCAATCCGGCGCAGGGGCCACCCCGTTTTCAGGGTCTCGTTCACCGCCTTGTCGATTTCAGGCTGGTGATCGACGACACCCTGCAACAATTTACGAAAGTGTTTGATGTCGGCTTCGACGAGCACATCGCCGTCGACTTCCATACCAATCCGGTGATCTTCAAATTCGGTGCGGACCTTTGACCATGACGCGCCGGTCAGCTCCATCTGATAAAGAGCCTGGACGGCGGCGAGGCGCGCGGATGAACGTGCCTGCGGATTGGGTTTCTTCTTTGCCATGTCAGGCTGATTCTGTCGTCGGGGAACCGGCCATATCGAAATGCTCGCTATCCGGCAGGAATGTCGCTCCGCTGCCCGCGACCTCCTCGGGATCTTCCGCAAATTCCTCTCTCAGTGCCATCAGCGCGAGGCAGGCATTGGCCGCGTCGGCTCCTTTGTTCTTTTGTGCGGGGTCTGCGCGGACAATTGCCTGCGCTTCGTTTTCGACGGTCAGAATACCGTTGCCGATGGGCGTTCCCCAATCCGTTCCCAGCGTCATCAGTCCCCGCGAGGAGTCGTTGGTCACTGTTTCATAGTGACTGGTTTCACCGCGAATGACACAGCCGAGAGCAACAAAGCCGTCAAAGGCATCCGACTCGAGCGCAATCCGGATCGCCACGGGTATTTCCAGCGCACCCGGCACATCGCGGACGTGCACATCGCATTGCGCCGCCTCCAGCACTGCCGTCGCACCCTCGATCAGCATATTCGAGATATGCTCGTAATACGGGGCGACGATGATGAGAACGCGCTTGGGGTCTGCCATCTCAGGATCCTTTGGAAAGTGCGGCTTCGCGCACATCATTCAGTCTGGCGACGTATCGCGCGAGGACGTCGATTTCAAGGTTTACGGCATGTCCGGCGGCCAATCCGCCAAGTGTTGTCTCGGCTTGGGTGTGCGGGATCAGGTTGATGCCAAAGCTATTGTGATCGACATGGTTCACGGTCAGCGACACGCCGTCGACCGTGATCGAGCCTTTCACCGCAATAAACTGCGACAGGTTTAGCGGGCTCTCAAATGTATACCGCCAGGAATCGCCCTCCTGATAAGACTCGCGCAAATGTCCGAGGCCGTCGACATGGCCGGTGACGATATGGCCGCCGAGTTCATCCCCGACCTTCAGCGCCCGTTCAAGGTTAAGTCTTGTACCGACCTGCCATCCCGCAGCGGTTGTCAGCGAACAGGTCTCGGCAGAGGCATCAACGGCAAACCACGCACCCTGCACATCCGACCCTTTATCCGTGACCGTCAGACAAATGCCAGAACAGCAAATGGATGCACCCATCGCGATTGATGCGGCGGGGTATGCGCATCCGATGACGAACCGTTTATCGCCGCGCGCCTCGACAGCCCGAACCTCGCCAATATCGGTAACGATTCCAGTGAACATGTCAGCCCCGTGCGCAATTCGCGTCCCGGCGGATGCCAGTCGCTCTGATTATGTCCGTAACTAGGGTGCTTCCATCACAGTAGCAATGATCAGACAGGCAATGCGCCGTCTGCGGCGTCGCGCCGGGGCCGCCAGACACTCATTATGTCTTCGCCGACACATTCAAGAGACATCCGGTCAAAGCGGGGGACATCGCCGAGCATCTGAATGCCAAAGTCTGAAATGGCCGCCGCACCGCCATCGCCCATCGCGGCGCCGGCTGAAAACCAGACCAGCTCATCGACCAGACCCTCGCGGATGACACTCGCCGCCAGTCTGCCGCCGCCCTCGCATAATAAAGTGCCAATACCGATGTCGCCGAGTGCCGACAGTGCATCCGACATCGAGACGCCGCTTTTGTGCATGGGCAACGATAAGATTTGTGCACCGAGGCTCTGAAATGCCTCCACCCGCGGCTGCTCCGCATCCGTCGACGTCAGCAGCACGAGTGGCTGATCTGCGGCAGACTGCGCCAACCGGCTGGTAAGCGGAGTTTGCAGGCGCGTATCGGCGACAACCCGCACAGGCCGCGAGGCCGCGAGGCCGGGCAGGCGCACGTCTAGCGCAGGATTATCAGCGAGGACCGAGCCGACCCCTACAAGAATAGCGTCACTACGGGCCCGCATCAGGTGGACGCGCTGACGGGCTTCGTTTCCGGTAATCCAGCGCGACTCTCCGCTGCGGGTCGCGATATGCCCGTCCAGCGTGCTGGCCAATTTCAGTGTCAAAAAGGGACGTTTTTTCTCAGTACGGGACAGATAACCGCGCAGGACGTGCCGCGCTTGCGTCGCAGACTGACCCACATCGACAGCAATCCCTGCTTCTTCCAAACTGGCAAAGCCGCGGCCCGCAACCCGTTTGTCGGGGTCGGATATCGGTGCAACGACCCGGCTAATCCCGCTGGTGATTAGTGCGTCGGTACAGGGCGGGGTTTTTCCCGTATGGGCACAAGGTTCCAGCGTTACATAAGCCGTTGCGCCCTGAATCCGGCCGGTTCCATAACGTGCGGCGGCGTCATCAAGCGCCATTCGCTCGGCATGAGGGCGTCCGCCTGTGCCGGTTCGGCCCCTGCCCAGCGCAATTCCGTCGCGGACGATGACACAGCCCACACTCGGGTTTGTGCCGGTGCTGCCGATTCCGCGCTGGGCAAGGCCAAGGGCGTGCGCCATCCAGTGCGGATCGTCCCGCGTCACGACAGGTCCGGCTTCGGGGTCGGCGTGGGTGTGTCCGTCGGCGGGCGCAGTTGATGGATAAATGTCTCGAAGTCGCTCGCCTCCGAGAAGTTCCGATAGACCGAAGCGAACCGCACATATCCGACCGTATCGACCTCGGCCAAGGCCGCCATAACGGTCTCGCCGATGAAGTCAGATGAAATTTCTGTCTCACCTTGCGACTCAAGTTGACGCACAACACCGGAAATCATCCGTTCAACACGCTCGGGATCAATCGGTCTTTTGCGCATTGCGATGTGAATCGAGCGGGCAAGCTTGTCCCGATCAAGGGGCGCGCGGCGGCCATTCTTTTTCAGAACCGTCAGTTCCCGTAGCTGTATGCGCTCAAACGTCGTGAATCGGGCTCCACAAGCAGGGCAAAGCCTGCGCCGCCTGATGACGCCGTTGTCTTCGGCGGGCCGCGAATCTTTAACCTGGCTGCTTGTGTCACCGCAAAACGGACAGCGCATAACGAACTTCCCTTTGTTAACGCGGTCTTTATACGAGGTCGGGCGTGCCGAGACAGCGCAAAAATCACGTCCGTATATCTGGTCTTCGGGCAAATTACCGGCCCGGTGTGTAGCAAAGTGCCCGAATAGACACAGTGATACTCAGCAGGTGCGCGACATCAGCACCGGTCGCGTGCATCGCCGAAAACACGTACAACGTCAACGGTATGCAACATTTTATGCGTTATTTGAATTAAAAGGCAAAATACCGCGGAAACCTGCCCCAGAACGGCACAAAAGGGGGGAGAATCAGTATACGTTGTTTTGGCTATTTAGTGGCTTTTTCGGGTCGCTAACATGCGGTTTTGGTTGAGTTTCATTACCAGTTAACACCCTTCAGCGGGTCTGTTTAAAAAGGTAACCGTTGGGTTAAAGTCACAGTTTCCGTCGCTTAGCCGATCTGTTCCTTTTTTGCATGATTCAACGGTTGGCGTGTGCTAGTTCTCCTGCACGTACTTCTGACCGGTCGTGGGACTGCGATGAGGACGGCCAAGCGTTCGCGTCCATGTGAGGTCACCAATGAGAGTGACGGCTACATGGAACAACACTTGCTGCTAGGTTTTCGTTAATGTGGTGTAAACCGCAAATGGAAGTCGGGCGCTTGTTGGCGATGATAAGTCGGCGGACGTCGGCGAAACGGAGTGGAGATGAGCAATGAAGCGTAAGAGTCTGCTTTTGGCGAGCAGTGGCCTTGTATTAGGCGCTGTAGCAGCCATTAACGGAGTGTCGGCTCAGTCAGTGACTGGGTTTTCGGCAGAATCGGTGGCAATTCCACCAAATGCAGAGCCAGGAAAATGCTACGCACGCGTAGTAATCCCTGCTCAATATCGTTCGGTCACCCAGCGGGTGGTTGACAAAGAAGCTGGTAATGACGTTCGCGTCAGCGAAGCCCAGTATCGCACGGTTACGGAAACGGTCGTCGTTGAGGAAGCTTCCGAGCGCCTCGAAGTCGTTCCTGCTACCTACCGCACCGTGACTGAGACCGTAGAAGTTCAAGAAGCTTCCGAGTCCCTTCAGGTTGTTCCTGGTACCTTTAAGACGATCAGCCGTTCGGTTGTTGTCGAAGAGCCAGCAGCATCGCTGAGCGTTCGTCCTGCATCTTTCCGCAACGTCAGCCAGTCGGTTGTCGTGGAAGAAGCCGGCGAAAGCCTGACCGTTGTACCGGCAAGCTTCAAGAGCGTTGGCCAGACGGTTGTCGTCGAAGAAGCATCCGAGTCGCTTCAGGTCGTTCCTGCCACGTATAAGAACGTGTCGCAGACGGTTGTCGTAGAAGAGGCTTCCGAGTCGCTTCAGGTCGTGCCTGCAACCTTCAAAACGGTCGCTCAGTCGGTCGTCGTAGAAGAGCCTTCGCAGTCGCTCCGCGTTGTTCCTGCAACCTTCAAAACCGTCGCTCAGACGATGGTTGTCGAAGAAGCTTCGCAGTCGCTCCGCGTTGTTCCTGCAACCTTCCGTACAGTTGCGCAGACGGTTGTCGTCGAAGAAGCATCCGAGTCGCTTCAGGTCGTCCCTGCAACCTTCGCAACGCAGTCGCAGACCGTCGTGGTCGAAGAGGCATCGCAGTCGCTTCAGGTCGTCCCTGCAACGTTCAAGAACGTTTCGCAGACCGTCGTCGTTGAAGAAGCTTCCGAGTCGCTTCGCGTTGTTCCTGCAACCTTCCGTTCGGTCGCTCAGACTGTCGTGGTTGAAGAAGCATCCGAGTCGCTTCAGGTTGTTCCGGCGACATTCAAAACCGTTTCCCAGAGCATGGTCGTAGAAGAGGCTTCGCAGTCGCTTCGCGTTGTGCCTGCAACCTTTAAGTCGGTTGCGCAGACGGTTGTTGTCGAAGAA
>CALGNW010000188.1 GCA_937958345.1 uncultured Neomegalonema sp.
GGTGCGCAGCGCGCTGAAGACCGCGAGAAAACGACTACGGCCCCATTTCTTATAGGCGCGCTCTCGTTGTTGCAGGACAGCGGGATAAAGGCCGAGGCTGGCATTGTTGAGAAAAACCCGGCCATTCAAAACGCCGACATCTGCCGCGTGCGTGTCCCCCGCGAGCACTGTCTCAATCGCCTGTTCGGGGTCTTCGGGCATCGCATGGCGGCGGGCAAAATAATTGAACGTGCCAAGCGGAATCGCACCGAGGCTGGCATCCGTTCCGGCAACTGCATTGGCTATCGCGCTGATCGTGCCATCACCGCCCGCGCCGATGATTCCGCGAAAGCCGTCTTCAATCGCCTGCGCAGCGGCGGCCTCTAACTGTGATCCCTTACGGACCCGGCGCACGGTAAAAGAGCCGGGATGCGCATCAAGCAAGGTTTCCAAACCTCTACCCGCCTTGCCTTTACCCGCCTTTGCGTTGGCAATAACGCAAAGCGGGGTGGCAGATTTTGGTGCGTTCATGCGTGATCCTATGTGGCTTTATTACTAACCACCCTATGCCCAAGCGCTGATCCGCGCCATTGTTCCCCATGATTCAAACGATGAGGCTGAAATGACGGAAAAGGTGGCATTGGTGACGGGCGCAGCGCGCGGAATCGGGCTGGCAACGGCGCATCGGTTTTTACGCGAGGGCTGGCAGGTTGTGATGATCGACCGGGACGGCGAAGAACTGACCAAAGTTGCACAGGGTCTCAATGCAGCCCTGCCGATTATTGCCGATGTCTCACAGCCCGATCAGGTCGAGGATTTTATCGCCGAGACGGCCAAGCGGTTCGGGCGTCTGGATGCGCTGGTCAATAATGCGGGCGTGGCGGATTTTGGCCCCATCGCTGAGACAAGCTTTGAACGCTGGCGCACGATCATGGCGACCAATCTGGATGGTGTGTTCCTGACCTCGCAGGCGGCAACGCCCTTGCTTGCCGAGAATGGCGGCGGCGCGATTGTGAACATCGCCTCGATTTCCGGCCTGCGCGCCAGCACGCTGCGGGTTGCTTACGGCACGTCAAAGGCGGCGGTCATTCAACTGACGCTGCAACAGGCCGCCGAGCTGGGCGAGATCGGGATTCGCGCCAACGCGGTGGCCCCCGGCCCGGTACGGACCAAGCTGGCCATGGCCGTGCATACGCCCGAGATTATCGCGGCCTATCACGATGCCCTGCCCCTCAACCGCTATGGCAACGAAGACGAAATCGCCAACGCGATCTGGTTTTTGTGTTCCGGCGAGGCGAGTTTTATTACCGGACAAGTGCTGGCCGCCGATGGCGGATTTCAGGGAACCGGCGTCGGACTGCCTGCCTTGCGGCAGTAGCCGGACGGCGCGCGCGGGCCATATTGTGAAGAATGCGCATATTCCGCCCCTTCGAGAACGCTTTCCCGCCGTTTCAGGCCGATACCGAACCCGTTCCGCCCGCCGCGCTGGGGGCGTTTATGCGTTGGGCGCTGTGGGAATGCCGCTGGATCATTGTGCTGTTTACCCTTGCCACCGTGGGCTTCGGGTTTCTGGATGTCTGGGCGGCGTGGTATCTGGGCGCGCTGGTCGATATGGCCGCCGAAAGCGGGCGGGAAAAATTTCTGTCGGATAACTTTTGGCCGCTGATCGGGGCGGCGCTGATCTTCGGCCTCGCGCGGCCCGTCGCCTATGCGTTGCAGAGCGCGATTATGAGTCTGACCATCGGGCCGAATATCGGGCCGCGTATCCTGTGGCGGCTGCACAAGCATACGCTGGGCCAAAGCCTGAGCTTTTTTCAGGATGATTTCGCCGGGCGGCTGGCCTCCAAACAGATGCAGACTCATGCCGCCGTGGTCGAAGCGATGCTGGATACGGTCGGGTCAATCGGCCTGCTGATCGCATATGTCGTCGGCATGGGCGCGGTGCTGGCGGCGGTGGACTGGCGGCTGGCGCTGGCCATGGGTGTTTGGGTTGTGATCTATGTCGGCTGGGTCGCCTATTGCCTGCCGCGTATCCGCGTTGCCTCGAAAAACCGTGCCGAGAAACGCGCCGCCGTGAACGGGCGCTTTGTTGACAGCTTTACCAACATGACAACGGTCAAGCTGTTCGCCCATGCAGGACGCGAAGAGGCCTTTGCCCGCGAGGGCATTGAACAGTTGCGCAATGCCTCGTTCGACTTTGGCCGGATCGCTGTGACCATGCGGCTGGGGCTGGCGTTTCTGAATGCGTTCGGCGCGCTGTTGGTGGTCGGGCTGGCCGTTTGGCTGTGGCAGATCGGAAGCGCGACAATCGGGGATCTGGGTGCGGCGGCGGCGCTGATCCTGCGTGCGACACAAATGAGCGGCTGGGTCGCGTGGTCGGCGCTGGGCGTGTTTTCGAATATCGGCGTGGTCGAGGACGGCGCGGCGACGTTGTCGGTCGCGCATGGCATTACCGACAGCCCGCAGGCCGTCGCCCTGCCCCGCACCAGGGGCGCAATCCGCTATGACAATGTGACCTTTGAGTATGGCCGCGATACCGGCGGGGTGCGGGGGCTGAATCTGGAGATTGAACCCGGCAGCCGTGTGGGGCTGGTCGGACGGTCGGGAGCGGGCAAGTCAACGCTCGTGAACCTGTTGCTGCGGCTTTATGATGTCGAGGCGGGTTCGATTAGCATCGACGGCCATGACGTGCGCGCGCTGACACAGGAAAGCCTGCGCCGCCAGATTGCGATGGTCACGCAGGATACGGCGATGTTCAACCGGTCCGCCCGCGACAACATCTTGTATGGCGCAACCGAAGGCGGCGATGCCGTCGAAGCCGCACGCATTGCCCGTGCCGATCTTTTTATCGAAGACCTGAGAGACCGCGAGGGGCGCAGCGGATTTGACGCGCATATCGGCGAGCGCGGCGTCAAGCTGTCGGGCGGTCAGCGCCAACGGATCGCGATTGCGCGGGCCGTGCTGAAGGACGCGCCTATCCTTGTGCTGGACGAGGCAACGTCGGCGCTGGATTCGGAGGTCGAGGCCGAGATTCAGGACGAGTTGGGATCACTGATGCGCGGCAAGACTGTGATCGCGATTGCCCACCGCTTGAGTACAATCGCCCATCTGGACCGGATTATCGTGCTGGATGCCGGGCGGATTGTCGAAGACGGCACGCATGACGCATTGTTGTCGCGCGGGGGGCAGTATGCCGGATTCTGGACGCGGCAGTCGGGCGGGTTTCTGAATCTGGAGTCAGAGTAACGCGCTTTCGGACAAAAAACCGGTATCCGCTTTTCCTGTAGGCAGTTCTACGGTCCGGTGCCGGCAAAGGCGTTGGCGGTGTTTTCGAACGAGGTGACGGCCTCATCGGAAATAATCTGAACGGCGGCAAGTACAGCAATCGCAAGGATCGACGCAAGCAGCGCGTACTCAATCGAGGTCGCACCGGCGCTGTCGCGCGAAAGGCGTCTCATCGTTGCTATCATGCCAGCGTTCCCCGTTTCCACATCATTATCTTATAGGTTGATCTATTAACAAATCCGAACGATCCGAACGATCCGGACGTTTTTGCGCATCCCCGAAACAGGCAGCCTCCCCCCCAAAAAAAATCCGCACCCCGGTATCGGAGCGCGGAAGAAAGGAAGTGAGCAATATAGAAATCGTCAGAGCAGTACAGAAGGCCAGCGGCGAAGTGGCCGCTATGGCCGGCAGATCAAAGCTCATTTGGCGAATGAGCCACGTCAGTTTGCCGCAGTGACCGCAAACAAATCGTTAACGCGGTTAATAATAGTTATTGCGCCGCCGCGTCCGTCCAGACATCGGACTGGTCGCCGATGTTGCTGTAATAATTGACCGTGCGCCGTGCCATCTTGGGCGGCAGATCCTGTTTCGCGAGCCGTTCAGCCGCCTTGCTGTCGCCCTTGAGCGCAAGAACCATCGCGAGGTTCTGGCGCACCTGAACGCTGGCATTGGGCGCAATCAGGGCTTCGCGCAGTTTGCGTTCCGCCAAATCGAGATCACCGCTGAGCGCATAGCTGAGGCCGAGGTTGCTGAGCGCAATGGCGTTGAGCGGGTCGGCGCGCAATGCAAGGCCGTAACTCGCCTGCGCCTGTTCGTGCTTTCCGGCGCGGTCAAATGCGACGCCGATTGCCGAACGCAGCTTTGACACACGTTTTTGCGGCATACCCGGCGTTTGCGCCAGCCGGGTGAGACTGGCCGCCCCCTCGCGCAGACGGCCCGACGCAATCAGCGTCTTGGCCAGTTCTTCGCTCATCTGGGAATTGCCCGGATGATCGCGCAGGGATTGGCGCAGGATACGCTCGGCGTCTTCGTAGCGACCGATAAAGCGCAGGTTTTCCGCGGTTTTGAGCGCATATTTTGCGTTTTTCTGATCGGTTCCGTAGAGGCGGCCCCAATGGCCCGCCGCCGCCTCGTAATTCTGTTCTTTTTCCGAAATCTCTGCCGCAGTGTTCAGAAAGACCCTCGGGTCATCAATCTGCGCGAGGCTTTTCTGGTTCGGATCGGCGCTGTTGCCGCCCGACCGTCCCGGAAAGTTTGCAAAGGTGCTGTCGCCGGAGAACAGCGCACTATCAGCGGTTCCGCAACCGGCAACGGTTCCGGCCAGCAGCATGACGGCCACAGACCGACGCAGAGCAAAACGAAGCATGACAGCGACCTCTTGGTATTTTGTCTTACGGTGTGCGACTCACACCTTTCCTGCGCCAAGAGTGAACGAAGGGAGTCACCGGGACGTTAACGCTTGCCCGGAAAGTCCTGAGGCCGAAGCGGTTTTCGCGCGGGTGATCGTTGCCGCGTAAACGCTGATAATCTATGACTGGCGCAAACATCCCAACGAGAGGCCTGTCCCGTGTCCGATCTTTTGCGCCCTCTATCCGGTTTCGCTGATCCTGTGGAAAAGGCCGTGCCGGTCTGGCCCGTGACCGACGGAGCCTGCGAGGCCTGGGCTGCGACGCTGCCAAATGCGCAGAGCGCATGGCTGGCCACCCACGATTTCAGCGGTCAGCGCGGGCGCATGTGCACTGTTCCCGCCGCCGATGGCGGAATCGCGGGCGTCGCCTTCGGGCTGGGCGGCGGCGGGGCCGAGGGCCGTGTGTTCGGGGATGCCGCGCTGTCCTTGCCCGCCGCGACCTATCGGATCGAACCGGTGGCAGGCGTAGACATTGATCAGGAGCGCGCGGCGCTGGGGTGGTTGCTGGGCAGTTATACCTACGACCGCTATAAACAGCGCGCGGCGCGGACGCCGGCGGCGCTGGTTGCGCCCGAGGGAATTGATGCGGCGCGGGTGACGCGGCTGGCGGCAGGGATGGGACTGGCGCGGGATCTGATCAATACGCCCGCCGAAGATATGGGACCGGATGATCTGGAGGCCGCCGTGCGGGCGGTGGCGGCACGATCCGGCGCGGCGGTCGAAACGGTCGTCGGGGACGAACTGCTCGCCCAGAACTATCCGATGATCCATACCGTCGGGCGGGCCGCGGCACGGGAGCCGAGGCTGATTGACATGCGCTGGTCGGGAACCGGCGCGCGCACGACGATTACGCTGGTCGGCAAGGGCGTCTGCTTTGACACGGGCGGGCTGGATATCAAGCCGTCCTCGTCGATGTTGCTGATGAAAAAGGATATGGGCGGGGCCGCGAGCGTGCTGGGGCTGGCGTCGATGATAATGGATGCCGACCTGCCGGTGACGCTGCGCGTGCTGATTCCGGCGGTCGAGAATAACGTATCGGCCAACAGCTTTCGCCCCGGAGATGTGCTGACGGCGCGCAACGGGATCACCGTCGAAAACCGCAATACCGATGCCGAGGGGCGGCTGGTGCTGGGGGATGCGCTGGTCGAAGCGTCCTCGGAAAATCCTGATCTGATCGTCGATATGGCAACGCTGACCGGCGCGGCGCGGGTGGCGCTGGGGCCTGATCTGCCGCCGATGTTTACCGATAGCGATGCCCTTGCCGCCGAGATTTCAGCCGCCGGATTTGCGATGGATGATCCGGTCTGGCGTCTGCCGCTGTGGGAGGGGTACGAGGCGGATATCGGCAGCAAGGTCGCCGAGATCACCAACGCCCCCGGCGGCGGCATGGCGGGAGCGGTGACGGCGGCGCTTTTCTTACGGCGTTTTGTGAGCGAACCCCAAAAATGGGCGCATTTTGACATCTATGGTTGGGCCCCGGGCGCAAAGCCCGGACGCCCTCAGGGCGGGGAATGTCAGGCGGCAATGGCTGTCTATAAGATGATTGAGGACCGCTGTGGCTGAAGACGCAGATTTCCTTCGCGGAGCCGACCGGCGGCTGACGCCCGCGCGGCCCGATCTGGCCGCAGCGCATCTGGACGGTGCGGTGAACTCGGCGCGGTTTGCCGAGGCGACGCGGATGCAGGTAAAGGCCGCGATTATCCCGCTGCGCCCTGCCCCCGATACCAATATCGGGGTCGATACCGTTCTGCTGTACGGCGAGCCGTTCGATGTCTACGATTCCGCCGAGGGCTGGGCGTGGGGACAGGCCCCGCGTGACGGGTATGTCGGCTATGTGCCGATGGCGGCGCTGTCCGCCGAGGTTAGCGAACCGTCCCATGCCGTGGCTGTGCCGACCACGCATCTTTATCCCAAACCCAGCATGAAGACCGAGCCGGTCGCCGCGCTGTGGATGACATCACTGGTCACGCCCGATGCCATTCATCCCGCGAACAGCGAGGGCGTTGCCTTTGCCGAGGTCGCGGGATTGTTTCTGCCCGCCGGTCATCTGGAGCCGGTCGCCAAGCCCGCCGCCGATTTCGTCGCGGTGGCCGAGACGTTTTTGCATGCGCCCTATGTCTGGGGCGGCAAGACCGCCGCCGGGATCGACTGTTCGGGGCTGGTTCAGGTCGCACTGTCACGCAGCGGCGTTGATGTGATGCGCGACAGTGATATGCAGTCTACCACCATCGGACAGGAGGCCGGCCATGACGGCCCGTTCGCGCGCGGGGATATGCTGTTCTGGCCCGGCCATGTCGGGATTATGAGCGACGAAGCTACTCTGCTGCATGCCACCGCCTATTCGATGCAGGTGATGGCGGAGCCGCTGGCCGAAACGCGTGCACGGATCGAGGGAACGCTGGGCCTGCCGCTGTCCGCCGTCCGCAGACTGCCCGCTTCTTAACCGAAGCGTAACCCGGTTGCCAAAAGACGGACACAACGTCCGCGATTGATTGAGAACAGGAGAGCGTCATGCGCCCGATTTTACTTGCCGCCGCCGTCGCCCTGACGGGCCTTGCGCCTTTAACCGCGCTGCCCGCCGCCGCGCAATCAAAGACCGTCACCTATGAACAGCGGCAGGGATTTGAACGCTGGAAGGCCGGTTTTCGCGCCAAAGCCCTGTCCCAGGGCGTGCGCGCCGATGTGTTTGACCGCGCCTTTGCCGGACTGACGCCCAACCCGAAAATCCTCAACTTTGACCGCAATCAGGCCGAGTTCTCCCGCCCGATATGGAAGTATCTGGAAAGCGCGGTATCCGCCAGCCGCGTCAAGAATGGCCGCGAAAAACGCGCCAAGCACCGCGCGCTGCTGGCGCAGATCGAACAGCGGTTCGGCGTCGATTCCAATGTCGTGCTGGGCATTTGGGGGCTGGAAAGCGCCTATGGCCATGCGTATGGCGATTATTCGATCATCCGTTCGCTGGCGACGCTGGCCTTTGACGGGCGGCGCAAAAAATTTGCCGAGGAACAGATTATCGGCGCGCTGAAGATCGTGCAGAACGGCGACGTCGCGCCGTCGCAGATGATCGGGTCGTGGGCCGGTGCGATGGGCCATGTGCAGTTTATCCCGACAAGCTTTCAGGCCTATGCGGTTGATTTCACCGGCGACGGGCGGCGCGATTTCTGGTCGGATGATCCGAGCGATGCGCTGGGGTCGGCGGCGAATTATCTGGCCCGCCACGGCTGGCGCACCGGCGAGCCGGCGTTTATTCCGGTGCGCGTGCCGCGTTCGGTGGATGCCTTTGAGCTGCGCGGATCGAACAAATTACCGGCGTCGGCATGGCGCGCGAAGGGCGTGACAACACTGGACGGGCGGCAGGTTCCCGATTTTGGTCCCGCCGCGATCATCATTCCCGCCGGAGCGGGCGGACCGGCGTTTATGACGTTCAAGAACTTTGCGGTGATCAAAAAGTACAACAACGCGGATTCCTATGCGCTGGGCGTCGCGCAACTGGGCGCGCGGATTGCCGGTGCGGGACCGCTGAACGTGCGATGGCCCGAGGATGACCGCCCGCTGGGCCGGACCGAGAAAAAGACGCTGCAAGCCGCGTTGACCCGAATGGGGTTTGATACCAACGGGATCGACGGGATGCTGGGGCCGGACAGCCGCGCCGCCATGCGGAACTTTCAACGCTCGCGCGGGATGCCCGCAGACGGCTATGCCTCGGCCAAGCTGTTGAAGCGGGTCGAGGATGCCGCCGCCGGACGCGAAGCCATGGGCCGCGATTCCGTGCGCCTGATCCAAATGCGCCTGAACGAGCGCGGCTTTAATGCCGGAAAGCCGGACGGATTGGCCGGACCGCAAACCCGCGCGGCCATCTCGGCGTTTCAGCGGTCTTCCGGATACCCTGCCGACGGCCAGCCGAGCGCGGGACTGTTGCAGGCGCTGGGCGGGTAGAAGGCTCTGATGCCTGATTTCTTGACATGTACGCCAATTAGGCGTACATGTCGGGGATGGAAACAACAGAATTAAAATCAGAACGTATCGCGGCCCGCGTTACGCCCGAACAAAAGAGTGTAATCGCACAAGCGGCAGCGGTTCGCGGACGCAGCATGACCGACTTTATGGTGGAGAGCGCCCATCGGGCAGCCGAGTCCGTTTTGGAGGAGAACCGGATTGTCCGGCTTTCTTCCGATCATCAAAAGCGTTTTGCAGAATCGTTGTTGAACCCGCCAAAGGCGAACAAAGCGTTGGTTGATGCCGCGCGCGCCTATGACGAATCCGGGCTTTCGAGCCGGTAACGCTGCCCCCGCAAAGCCGCGTTCAGCCGATGAGAGAATGGCAATTATTCCGTTGGCAGGAGATCGCATCGTCATAAGGACTTTTTATGAGTCGGGATAATCCAGCCTCTCTGACGATTCAGATTTTCGACAAAAGCCACCATGACCGGTCTGCCTTCAGTTCAGGCGACGAACCGCTGGATGTTTATCTGAAAACACGCGCGAGCCAGGATCAACGCAATAACCTCTCGTTTCCTTATGTTCTGACTGATCCGCAGGGGAAAATTTTAGGGTATTACACGCTGTCGGCAACGTCGGTATCGACAGACGCCCTACCCGCATCACTTGCCAGAAAAATCGGGTATGATCTGGCCCCTGCAGTCCTGTTGGGGCGCTTGGCCGTTGATCACGCACAGCAAGGCCAAGGCTATGGAAAGTATCTGTTGGTCGATGCGCTCAGACGCATTGCCCGCTCGGGTGATATTGCCGTGCTGGCGGTTCTGGTTGATCCGAAAAACGCGCAGGCACGGGCGTTCTACGAGCATTTCGGTTTTTCGGAGCTAGAGGCCGACGGCGGGCGCATGTTCGTCCCGTTCAAAACGATCAAGGATATTTAGCAGCGCGCGGTGGTTTGAACGGCTTGACATTTTGAAAATGTTCTTATTATGTTCATACCTTCATTCACACGAAGGGACGGCATGATCGGGACGGAGGAACACAGGGCGGAGCTTTACCGGCTGGCGCTGTTGCGCCTGCTGGCGGGGCTGCATGTGCTGGCCGGAAATCTGTCGGATGACGATGCCCGTATCCTGTTGCCGCGCGGCGTCCGCAAGGCAATTCTGATGGTTTTGCGGCCCGCTGAATCGGCGGCACGCCGGTTGATTTACCTGCAGGCCCGAAAGCTGGACCTGCCCGACTATGTTGCCCCGCCCAAACGGGAAAAAACCGCGCGCACGGAATCCGCCTCCGGCAAGAAACGCGGCAAACGAAAGCCCCGCTTCCGCCTGATCGACCCGCGCATATTTCTGGAAGAACTGTTCCCGAACCGGCGCAAGCAGACGGCGAAACCGGCCCCGAAACCGTCGACCGAACGCCAGATACAGGTGCGGATCGCCGGATTTGACGGCGCACCGGATTTTATCATCTGGTCGGAACCCAAGGCCGTGGCGTCAGACGACGATATGCTGGATGCAACGCGTCTGTTGCGGCGGATGGCGGCGCTGCAAAATGCGTTGGAGGACCTGCCCGCGCAGGCGCATCGCATGGCCCGCGAGATTGCCAAACGCAAGGCCGCGAAACCGGGGCCGGGGGCGGTTCCGCCGCTGCGCTATGGCGCGCCGCCGGGGTTTCGCAGGCACGGCACGCACGAAGTGGATGCCGTTTTGCGCAACTGCCATTGGATGGCAACCCGGCCCGCCGCGCCTGATTCTTCGTGAAAAAGCCGGAATAATCCGATGCCTTGCCTCCGCCCGGAAACGGGATCGGGGGCGCAGCGCGTTCAACTTTCTACACTGTAAGAAATTTTGCACCCCCGATTAAGGCAGGTGGTGTAGGTTCCGGGACGACAACCGGAACCGAGCCCATGACCGATGCCTTTCTGAACGAACCGCGCGCCAGCGACGATATTGTCCCGGCGGATACCTATAAACCCCGCCGCAGCCACAAGCGCCCGCCGCTCGACACCGGATTTGCGCGGGTTTTGTTTGCCGAAGACCGCCAGCGCCAAGTCGCAGACAGCCTGCAGGGCGTGATCCTGAAAGGCGGGATCCTGTCGCTGCTGACGCTGACGATTTACCGGTTCTGGATGAAGACCGCCCAGCGCCGGCTGATCTGGCGCGAAACGCGGCTGGACGGGGACGGGTTTGAATACACCGGCACGCCGCTGGAATTGCTGATCGGGTCGATGATCGCGATTGTGATTCTGGCGGTCTGGTTCGGCTTCGCCAATCTGGGCCTGAGCTATCTGCAACTGGCCGCGTGGCAGAATTTCGATCTGAGCATCTTTCTGTTTCCGGTCATTCTTTCGCCGCTGGTCGCCTTCGCCGTCTATCGCGCGCGGCGCTATAAACTGTTGCGGACAAAATGGCGCGGCATCCGCTTTGCGATGGACGGGTCCGCCGTGCGCTATGCCGGGCATTGGGTGTTGTGGACCGTCGTGCAGATCCTCTCGCTCGGCCTGCTGACGCCCCATAAAAAGATGGCGCTGGAACGGGTGATGACCAATCACATGCTGTACGGCGACGCGCGGTTTCAGTTCGATCCGCCCGAGGGCGCATTGCGCCATCTGACCGCGCACTGGATGCTGCCATGGCTGACGGCGATGGTGCTGTTCGCACTGATGCTGTTCGGATTTTATCAGGCTGACGGATTTTCCGGCGGGTTCTTCGCATCGTTGGAGCAGCAGGCCGAAGCCACGGGCGAGGACGCGCTGGCGCTGAAGCTGCAGGCGATATTCGGGATGGCGGTGGTTCCGCTGGTGCTCGTTTATCCGTTTTACCTGCGCTATAAATCCCGCGAGATCGCCATGGTGCTGTCATCGCGGCGGTTGCTGAACGCGCGATGCGAGTCGCGCCTGACATGGGGCGCGACGTTCAAGCCGCTGACCGCCTATTGCGGGTACTGGCTGTTGCTGGTCGTGCCGGTGTCCATCGCGCTGGGCCTGGTGATGTTCATGGCATTCTCGGGCGCAATGATGATTGACGGCAAAGACATGAGCGTGTTTGGCGGCGATGTGCAGCCGCAATTATTCGACAGCCTGCCCGCAAAAATCGCGGTCTATGCCGGTTTGTATTTTTTCTATGGCGGCATGGTGCTGTTCAGCCTGTGGCTGGCAGGTCTGATCTATTTTCGCCGCCTGCATACTTTTATCTGTCGCGGCACGGTGGTGCATAATCTCGTCTCGCTCAATCAGGTCCGCCAGCGCGTGCGCGATGACCAGATCGAGAGCGAAGGGTTTGCCGACGCGCTGGACATCGGAGGCTTTTGACCATGCGCTGGGCGGGAACCTATTTCGACGGCGAGACCGCACGCGCGCACCGTGTCGAGGTCGAGATCGGCACCGGCGCGCTGGGGATCTATGGCCGTGCCGGGCAAATGGCTGTTTGGGACTATGAAACGCTGCGCCGTGTGCCCGGCACATCGCGCGAGCCCGGCATGATCGAAGTCACCGAGGCGTTCGGCACCGATGCGCGCCTGCGCCTTGAGGAGCGCGGTGCGGTCCGGGCCTTGCGCGCCGCCCATCCCAAGGTCGACAAACGCCGCCCCGCAAACCGCAGCGCCGTCGCGCGGGCGCTGGGCTGGACCGGCGCGGCCATCGGCGCGATGGCCTTTATCGTCCTGGTCGCCATCCCCGCCCTCGCCCCTCAGATCGCCGCGATGATCCCGCAGGAACGCGAGGTCGCGCTGGGCGGACAAGTCGAAGACCTGATCGAAAGCGTCGGCCTGATCGGCCCGACCTGTACCGGCGCGGCGGGCCGCGCGGCGCTGGATAAGATGACGGCGAAACTGACCGACGGCCTTGACCTGCGCATTCCGGTGCGCGCCGATGTCGTGCAGGCCGATCTTATCAACGCCGTCGCTCTGCCCGGTGGCCGCGTTCTGATATTCGAACCGCTGCTGAAACAAGCCAATTCGGCGGACGAGATCGCCGGTGTGCTGGGCCATGAAATCGGCCATGTGCAAATCGGCCACCCGATGGAGGGCGCCGTGCGGTCCTCTGCCTCGGCGGGGGTGATCGGCTTGTTCTTCGGTGACTTTATGGGCGCGGGCGTGATGGCCGGATTCGCCGAGCAGTTTATGAATGCCAGCCATACCCGCGAGGCCGAGCGCGAGGCCGACACCTTTGCCATCGCCCGCATGACCGCCGCCAATGCCGGCACGGACGACATGGCCGATTTCTTCGTCCGCATGCGCGATCAGCACGGCGAGGGCGGATTGTTCGGCGGGTACATGGCGTCTCACCCCAGCTTTTCCGAACGCGAGGCAACCCTGCGCCGCGGGTCGGTCGGCGACGGGGCCGAACCGGTTCTGACCGATGCCGAATGGCAGGCGCTCAAGCGGATTTGCGATTCCGCCGCAGACGAAGCAGACGCCGACGGGGCCGCAGACTGAGGCTACCCCTGCCCGCAGCGGTCGTGTAGAAACGGCCCATGAAAAGTATCGAGAAAGCCGCCGCCGCGCGCAAAACCCTCAAGCTGCTTGGCGATCCCGCACGTCCGCTTGCCCCCGAGGGCCTCAGCCGCAGTGACGTCGAAGAATTGGTCACGGCTGCGGGCTGGGCACCGTTCCACCGCCCCGCCTATCGCGCCCGCGAACAAGGCGAGCGAACCGTCGAGCCGTGGCGGTTCACCATGCTGGACGCCCCCGCATGCCGCGCGCTGCTGCCGCGCCTTTCGGAAATTCCGAAACCGCCGGGCAAGATATCAAACATGCTGGCCGTCGCCGATGCCCTGCTGCTGGTGACATGGCTGCCCGAACCGTCAGCCGACGGCGGCTGGGAGGCAAATGCGTTCAACATGGAGCATATCGCGGCAGGCTCGGCAGCGATCCAGACCTTGCTGCTGGCCGCGACGGCGCGGGGGATCGGCAACTACTGGTCAAGCGGCGGGGCGCTGGGCACAGCCGAGGCGTTCGAGATGCTGGGCATCGACAAAAGCGACGTCCTGCTGGGCGCGATCTTTCTGTTTCCCGACCCCCCAGACTCCGCAGAGGCCGTTCCGGGCAAGATGCGGGAAAAACGGAGCGCGCCGGCGGCATGGTCCCGCTGGGCCGAGCTTGGCTGATACCGCGTGATTGTCCTTTCGACAGAAACGCCCGGCGACCACTGGGAAATCGAAGCTCTGCTGGATACGGCATTCGCGCCGGGCCGCACGGGCCTTTCTTCCTATCGCCTGCGCGACGGCGTTGATCCCGTGCCAGAATTATGCCTGACAGCGCGCGACGACGATGCCATCGCCGCCCTCGCCGGGACCATCCGGTTCTGGCCTGTCTCTATCGGAGAGGCGGCGGCTCCGGCATTGCTGCTCGGCCCCGTCGCAGCCCACCCGACGCGGCAGGGCGAAGGCATCGGTGCCATGCTGATCCTGGAGGGGCTGGAACGCGCGGCGGACGCAGGATGGGAACGCTGCATCCTGATCGGGGACGAGCCGTACTACGCGCGCTTCGGGTTTCGCCGGTCGCTGGCAGAGGCCATCGCCTTTCCCCCGCCAACCAACCCGAACCGGATTTTGGCCAAGGAACTGATAAAAGGAACAATGAAGGGAGTCACTGGCACAGTGCGGAAATGGCGGGCCGGGAAAACACGGCACGCAAAGACTTGACACATTCCTCCACCTAATCCACCCCTTCCACCGTCTGCCAAACAGACATCGCGGGCGTAGTCCAACGGTAGAGACAGAGGACTTAAAATCCTTCCAGTGTGGGTTCGAATCCCACCGCCCGCACCA
>CALGNW010000189.1 GCA_937958345.1 uncultured Neomegalonema sp.
GGCTTGGAAAGCTTTGGCCAGAATGCGTGGCCCTCGGTCGCGCGGGACTTTGGCCGGATCAACGATATCGGCAGTCGGTTCCTCGGCGCTGGCTTTTACTACAAGACGTTTTTCGGGGTGCGCGGCGGCACGAAAGACTGGATGCTGTTCGAAAAGATCATCCGCAAGGCCGCTGGGATGGGAACCGCATCGCGCGAAGCGGACCCCGCGCATTATGAAACCGCCCATGCAAGCTGTGATGTGTTGGTGGTCGGTTCGGGTCCGGCGGGCATGGCGGCGGCAACGCAAGCGGCGGAGTCCGGTCTGGACGTGATCCTCGCCGAACAGGATTTTACTTTTGGCGGGGATTACCTGTCTCAACCGGGCGGCGCGCATCGGGCGCTGGAGGCGGTGGGCAAGCTCAACGCGCTCGGCGTGACGAGTATGGTGCGCACGCAGGTCTTTGGTCTTTATGATGGCTGCGTTGCGGGCCTGATCCAAAGCGTCACCGATCAAGAAACGGGGATGCAGGTGCGCCAGCGCATGTGGATCGTGCGGCCCCGGCAGATCATTATTGCCACGGGCGCGATCGAGCGGCCCATCGCCTTTGGCAACAATGACCGCCCCGGCATCATGGGGTCGGCGGGCGTGCGTAGCTATCTCAACCGCTATGCAATCTTGCCGGGTCAAGAGGCCATTATCGCGACGACGAACGATTCCGGGTATGTCACCGCCGCCGAAATGAAGGCATCGGGCGCGCGGGTTACTTTGCTGGATGCGCGCTCGCATGGCCCGGATGCACCCGAGGGCGTCGAGGTCTTGCGCGGGCGCGTCCCGGTCAAGGGCGAGGGCTGGACCGAATTGCAGGGATTGCAAATCGGCACGCTGTCGGAAAACGGCGCGGTACGGGTCGAAAAATCGCTCGACTGCGATATCGCGGCGATTTCTGGCGGCTGGTCGCCGGTTGTCAATCTGACCTCGCATCGGGGCGTGAAGCCGGTGTGGAGCGAGGAGATGGATTGCTTTCTGCCCGGCAAAACCCACGAGCCGATCAAGGTCTGCGGATCGGCGGCGGGCCTGTGGGACGCGGAGGAATGCACGCAGTCGGGGGCGGCGGCAGGGGCCGATGCGGCGCGTGATCTGGGCGTCAATGCGCCGGTGATCGAGCGGCCTGAACCGCGCCGCACGAATACGCCGACAATGGCTTTGTACGAAGTCACGCTGCCCGGCAAAAAGCTGAAATCATTTGTGGACCCTCAGCATGATGTGACGACGGGCGATATTCGGCTGGCGCATCAGGAGGGGTTCGTCTCGGTCGAACACATGAAGCGTTATACGACGCTGGGCATGGCGACGGATCAGGGCAAGGTCGGCAATGTCATCGGCATTGCTTTGATGGCGGCTGCGACGGGTGCGCCGGTCTCAAAAACAGGCACGACGACATTCCGCCCGCCCTATTCTCCGATCTCCATCGGCGCGCTGGCCGGGCGCGGGGTCAAACAGCATTTCCGGCCCAACCGCCTGACGCCTCTGGATGCGTGGAACAAGAAGCACGGCGCAGTGATGACACAGGCGGGCCTGTGGTGGCGGCCCTGGTATTATCCGCTGACACCGGCGGAGACCATCGATGCGGCCTATGAACGCGAGATGAAAGTCACGCGCGAATGTGTCGGCCTGTGCGATGTGTCTTCGCTCGGCAAGATCATGGTACAGGGGCCGGATGCCGGAGAGTTTCTCAACCGTCTTTACGTCAACGGGTTCGGCAAGCTGCCCGTGGGCAAGGCACGCTATGGCGTGATGCTGCGCGATGACGGCATTGTCTATGATGATGGCACAACGTGGCGTTTGTCGGAGACGGACTTTCTGATGACCACCACCACCGCGAATGCGGCGGGTGTGATGGCGAAGCTGGAGGAGTATCTGCAAACGCGCTGGCCGGATTTGAAAGTCTCGGTCGCCTCGGTCTCCGATCAATGGGCGGGCATTGCCGTGGCGGGGCCGAAGTCGCGCGATGTGCTGGAGGCGGTTGTTACCGGTTGTGACCTGTCGAACGGGGCGTTTCCGTTTATGGGCATCCGGGAGGGCGTGATTGCGGGCAGGAAAGTCTATCTCGCGCGGATCAGCTTTTCGGGTGAGCGGGCCTATGAGGTTTATGTGCGGGCGGGCGAGGCCGAGGCGGTTGCCGATGCGCTGTGGGCCGCGACTAAACCGCTCGGCGGATGCCTTTACGGGCTTGAGGCGCTGGGCGCGATGCGGATTGAGAAGGGCCACGTCGCGGGGTCCGAACTGGATGGCCGGACGACGCTGGAGGACCTCGGGCTGGGCAAGATGGCATCCTCGAAAAAAGCCTATATCGGAAAATCTCTGGCAACGCGCGAGGGGCTGCACGATGCGGACCGGCGTCAACTGGTCGGCGTGATCCCGACCGGCGCGGGCAAGCGGTTGCGGGCCGGTGCGCTGTTAATGGCCGACGCAGAGCAAAGCGGCCACGGCGAGGGCGAAATTACGGCAGTGACCTATTCGGTCGAGCTGGGCCACTGGATCGGGCTGGGTCTGATCAAGGGCGGTGTCGCGCGCTGGGAAGGCAAAACGGCGGTGTCTGCGGACCCTGTGCGGGACGGCAATACCGAGGTGCGCATCGTCTCGCCGCATTTCCTCGATCCAAAAGGAGAGCGGATGCATGGGTGATCTTTTTGCCCCCTGTCCCTCGAGAAAAAGAACCAAAGCGCGTGAGGAGTGGACGCCATGAAAACCATCATGTCTTACCCCGAGCTGACGATCACGGAAACGCTGTGCGATGCGCTGTGGCAGATCACTCTTTGGCCGGGTGTCACGCGGGCCGATTTACCGAGCGCTCCCGGTGTGATCACCGATGGGATCGTGCGCTCTGGGCCGCAAACGTGGGTGGTGCTTGAGGCGAGTGAAGCGCCCTCGGTCACAGAGGCGGAGGGCACGGTCACGGACCTGCGCCATTCTCGCAAACGCTTTCGCATTGAGGGCGTGCTGAC
>CALGNW010000190.1 GCA_937958345.1 uncultured Neomegalonema sp.
TGCGGTTGACGCAAGCGGTGCCGTAATCGGTGGTGGTTCGGGCGGCGGCAATGTCGCAATCCGCGGAACGCGTAACGCTTCCGGCCAGATCGTTGATCCTTCGGGTCGTGTCATCACCGGCGCTGTTGGCGTCGATGGACAGGGCTTCGCAGTCAACGCAAACGGTCAGCGTCTCGCAGCGTCCGGTCAGGGCGGAGGCATCCGTGCTTCCTACGCTGGCGGTGGCGCAGGTGCGGGTTCGGGCGGCGCGGTGAAAACCTCGACCATCCAGATCCGTGTCGTCGATACGCCTCCTTCGGTTCGCCGCGTAGCGATCCCAGGACGTACCGAGACGGTTAGCCGTCGTGTTGTTGCAACGCCTGCTTCGGTCCGCCGTGTGGTGGTTCCGGCGAAAACCCGCCAGATCCAGCGCCGCGTGCTTGCCGCTCCTGCTACGGTAGAGAGCGTCGGCATTGCCGAAACGTACCGCAACGTAACGCGTCGCGAACTGGTATCGCCAGAGTCGCTGCAGTGGCGTGAAATCCTTTGTGAGACCAACGCGTCTCCTGAGGTTATCCGTCGCCTCCAGCAGGCTCTCCGTGAGCGTGGATACTACCAGGGCGCCATCGACGGCACCTTCGGTCCGTCCACCACCTCGGCTGTAACGCGTTACCAGCGTTCGAGCGGTGAGGGCACCGGTGGTCTGACCATGGATACCCTGAAGTCGCTTGGCATCCGGGTACGCTAAAAACTAACCGCATCTCCGCCACGGCGGGGATGCGACCTCGATTGCTCATCGAGCTTCCAGATGCGCCTCACCGGAAACGGTGGGGCGTTTTCTGTTTGTGGCCTGTCAGAACCGCGTTGGCACAGACGGATCACCGGCATCTACCGCCCCTTGCCTTGCCTGCATCAAGGCATAGGATCGGGCGCGCATCAGCAAAGCCATCAGGGATTTGCACTTAGAACTCAGGACAGTGGACCATGGAATTTGAGCGGATAGCCTTTGCCGCCAGCGACGCTGACGCGGCTCAGTCGGCTTTGGTCAAATTGCGCCATACTTACGGCTCGGTTCCGTTTGCCGAGGCCGATGTGATTGTCGCCCTTGGCGGTGACGGCTTCATGATTGGCATGCTGCACGAGGTGATGGCGCGCGGCACGCCTGTCTATGGCATGAACCGAGGCTCCGTCGGTTTCCTGATGAACGACTTTGACGAGACGTCGCTCCATGAACGATTGGCAGCGGCGCATGAAACTGTGATCCATCCCCTGCGCATGCGCGCCACCGATCAAAGCGGCCACAGCGTCGAAGCCCTTGCGATCAACGAAGTGTCGATGTTGCGGGCCACGCGGCAGGCGGCGAAGGTCGCGATCAGTGTCGACGGGTCGACCCGACTTGAAGAACTGATCTGCGACGGCGTTCTGGTGGCAACCCCCGCCGGCAGCACAGCCTATAACCTGTCTGCCCACGGCCCCATCCTGCCAATCGAAGCGGAATTGCTCGCCGTCACTCCGATATCCGCGTTCAGGCCCCGGCGCTGGCGCGGCGCGTTGCTGCCGATGCGCGCTAAAATCCGCTTTGATGTGCTGGAACCGCGCAAACGCCCGGTCAACGCTGTTGCCGACTCGACCGAGATTCGCGCTGTTGATTGGGTAGAGGCGGAGGTGGCCAAAGAAGTGAGCCTGCGTCTGCTTTTTGACCCCGGCCATACGCTTGACGAACGGATTTTGCGCGAGCAGTTCTTAAGCTGAGCCGGTTAACCAAACAGATAGTATCAAAGAACAATTTTATCCGCTAGAAACTGATATAAGAATTGCAACTTGCGCCCTCCGGTCCGCGGTTGCGCGCACACGAAATGAACGACGGAAAGAGACAGGGGCAACGCGGGCGTGAGACAGCCGATCAATCCAAATTTTGAACGGATGCGCCTTGAAGCCGAGCGTCAGCGACTTGCTGAACTTGAGGAGCGTTCGAGTACCCTGCGCGAAATGCTGGAGGCGCAGGTCGAGGCGGCCCAGCAAAGTAATCATGCGCTCAAGGCCGAAAATTCGGCACTAAAAAATGCTCTCGAGGCGCAGGCCAATAGCGGCGGTGCCAAGGCCGCCGAATTAGAGGCACGATGTGAGGCGCTGGCCGCCGATCTTGCCGAGCGGATGGCAGCGGAGCGCCAGCAGCAGGCCGAACTTAAATCCCTCGGTGCGTCGCTGCGCGCGCAGGCTGACGTTGAAAGGGAAACCGCCCGCGCCCTCGAGGCGCGTTGCGAGGCGCTGGCCGCACAACTGACCGAGCAGGCCGAAACGGATGCCGCCGCCGCCGAAAAGCTGTCGACTATCCATTCGTCGCTAACCCGCGAAGCCGAAACGGCGCAGGGCAGGGCCGCAAAGCTTGAAACAGAAATCGCTGATCTGAACGGCCGGTTGGCCGATGCCGATTTGGCCTCGTATGATCCCGAGCGCCTTCGTAAATTTATCGCGCCGGCCCTGACGGGTGCGCTGCGCGATGCCGGCCATGAACATCAGGATGAAATGGTCAGCGCGATTGCGCCCTATATTATCGGGACCGTGAAGACCGAAATTCTGAACTCGGAAGACGAGCTGGTCGAGGCCATCCAGCCGCGTATCGGGACGCTGATCCGTTCGGCCATTACGCAGGCGGTTGAGGATCTGAACCGCAAGGTCGATGATGCCCTGCCGGTTGACCGTTGGATTGCCTCGGCGAAAGGCCGGTTGACCGGCGCGCCCGCCGCAGGGTGGTTGTTGGAAGACGGTAACGCGTTTGTTGTCAAAGAGGCAATGCTGATTGAACGCCAGTCCGGTATCCTGCTGGCAAGCGAACGGAGCACGCTGGACGCCGGAGCAACCGCACCCGACGAGGACCTGATGGCCGGAATGATCGCGGCATTGCAGGGTTTTGCCAGCGAAGCCTATGGCGCGACCGGTGCAGGCGATTTGCGGCGGTTTTCGTTTACCGAGGATACGGTTTACCTGCGCGGAACACCGACGAAATTGCTTGCGCTGCGCTGTTCGGGGGTTGCGCCGCCCGAGGTCGAGTCGCGGGTTGACGATCTGCTGGAAACCGCGCTGGTTCGTATGCGCGGTGACGGCGGCGGCGATCTGCTGATGCTCGATGATTTCAACCGTGCCGAGCCGGTTGATGCCGGCGGTGCAAGCGGATCGACGATTGCCGGTTATGCGCTGGCTGCGGCGGCGGCGGTGGTTGCCCTGATATGGAGCCACGGTTTTGTAAATAACGCGCATGAAACACGCTGGATAGCATCGGTCGAGCAGGCGATTGCGGGCGATACCCGTTTGACGCCTTATCCTTTGACGGTGCGGCGCGACGAAAATGATGCGGCGATTGTTGTTTCGGGGCTTGTCCCGGATGAGGCCGCCTTGAAGGCACTGGAACAGAGGCTGGACTGGAACGCTTCGCCCGTGCCGATAAAACTTGATATTGCGTTGGTTTCGGGGGCAAATCGATGAAAGCGCATAAGGTGATTGTCGTCGGTGATTTCGGGGTCGGGAAGACCTCGCTGATCCGTCGGTATGTTCTGGACGTTTTTAGTGATCAATATCGCGCGACTCTCGGTGTTCATCTTTACAAGCATACCGATACCATTCCGATTGCGGGAACCGAAGAACAGGTGCGCCTTGTGCTCTGGGATATTGAGGGTGCGCCGCTGCCGGGCGAACAAATGATGCGCTATTCTCTCGGTGCTTCGGGGGCGATTGTCGTTGGAGATTTGACCCGCCCCGATATGGCCGAGCCGATGCGCAGGGCTGCCGATATGGTCGAGGCGCGATTGCCGGGACGTCCGATTGGCATTGCCCTGAACAAACGTGATATCGCCCCCGCGCCCGATGATGCGAGCGTGGCGGCATTAAAAGACCGGTACGGGGCATTGATTGCCTGTACCAGTGCGAAGACCGGCGATGCGGTGCCGAACCTGTTCCGCGATTTGACGAAGCGGATTCTGGGCGGAAAGGCGGGCACTGTATGAGTGACGGATCGACCTTCGACGTTCAGGTCTTGCTCGAAGGTGCGCGAATCGTTGCCGTGCGGATTGATGATGAGATGATCGTCAAAGAAGTCGTCGGCGACTGGTGTGAGATTCCCGTCGGCGAAGATGTGCGCGATGCCGTGCCCGCGCTGATCGGCCTGGAAGACGAGCTGGCGCAAGAGCTGCCGTATATTCAAATGCCGTTTGTCTCGTTGGGTGACAGTCACGAAACACCGGTTGCGATCTCGGTCCAGCGTGATTGGAAAACAGAGGCGCTGTGGGTTCTGTTACGCGATGTCAGCGAGGAAGCAGCGGTTCAGGAGCGTCTTGTGCATCAGCATAATGCGTTGTCGCTGGCCCACCGCGAACTGGCCGCCGCCCGCGATGCCGCGCTGATGGCGGATAATGCAAAGACGCGCTTTTTGGCAAATGTGAGCCACGAGTTGCGCACACCGTTGAATGTAGTCATCGGCGGTGCGTCAATTCTGCGTAAACCGCGCGAGACCCCGCTGCCTGTCGAGGATGTGCTGGCGTTTTCGAACGATATCCATGACAGCGGCGTTTTGCTGTTGCAGTTGGTCGATGACCTGATTGATTTATCACGTGCCGAGACGGGCAACCTGACCATTCACGAAGAGTGGTGTCAGCCGTCGGGGATCATTGACGAAATGATCCGCCTGACGCGCGGTTTGGCCGAAGCGGAGGGTATCGTGATCGCGTATCACCCCTCGGCAAACACGCCCGAAATTTATGCCGACCCGCGCAGGGTGAAGCAGATATTGCTCAACTTGCTGTCCAATGCTGTCAAGGTTTGCAAGCCGGGCGCAAGTATTGCGGTTGAAACATCGGTTGCCGGCAGTGGAGACTTTGTCCTGATCGTGCGGGATGACGGGCCGGGCATGAGCGAAGCGGATCTCGCGATTGCTCTGGAGCCGTTTGGCCAGCCGAATGCGGAAACCCGCGCGCGGGGGACCGGCCTGGGGCTTGCGATTGTCCGGCGTTTAGCCGCGTTGCATCAGGCGGAGTTCTCGATTGAAACGGCACCGGGCGAGGGCCTTGCCGCGATTACGCGATTTCCGGCAGAGCGCCTTGCGGCGAGTGCGGGTCGCTAAAGAAAACTTGAACGAGAGTATGTTTGATTTGTGGCTTCAAATCGTTTAATTCTGCGACTCATTTTGCGATTTAGAGGGCTGTCGCGATGAGTGATATGAGCGCCGACATCGGCGGACTTGAAGATGCCCGTGTCCTGCTTGTGGAGGATACACCCGCCTTGGCGCGAACCTATCTCGGGTTCTTGCGGGACGAGCCGTATTCTGTTGATCATGTCGAAAGCGGCGGGGCCGCGAAAGAAAAGCTGATTGAGGGCGGGATCGACCTTGTGCTGCTGGACCTGCGCCTGCCTGACATTTCGGGTCAGGAAGTACTGGGTTGGATGCGGGATCAGGGGATTTCTCTGCCCGTTATCGTTATCACCGCTCAGGGGTCGGTGGGCGTCGCCGTCGATGCCATGCGTGCCGGAGCCGTTGATTTCCTGATGAAACCTTTCGCGGAAGAACGCCTGCTGGTGTCAATCCGCAATCATCTGGACCAGAGCCGCTTCCTGAAGGCCGCCGCCGCAGAGGAAGCGGAGGTTTCCGAGCCCGCGCCGATGCCGGTTGCACCCGGACCGGATAAAAAGCCTCGGAAGCCCAGTGCGCCGTCCCCCGCCTTTGATGATGATAGCGCGGACGGATTTTCGGGATTCATCGGGTCCAGTGTCCCGATGCGGGCGGTTTATCGCCTGATCCACAGCGCCGCCAAATCGAACGCCACTGTCTTTGTCACCGGCGAGAGCGGGACCGGCAAAGAGGTATGCTCGCAGGCGATTCACGATAACAGCCAGCGGGCAAAGAAAAAATTCGTCGCCATTAACTGCGCTGCCATCCCGGGCGAGTTGATGGAAAGCGAGATTTTCGGGCATATCAAGGGCGCGTTTACCGGCGCGACCGCCGACAAGCTGGGCGCGGCGAAGATTGCCCATGGCGGGACTCTGTTTCTGGACGAAATTTGCGAGATGTCGCCCCATCTGCAAACCAAGCTGTTGCGCTTTATCCAGACGGGGACGTTCAATCCGGTCGGCCAGCCGACGCCCGAGCAGGTTGATGTGCGCTTTATCTGTGCGACGAACCGCAATCCGCTGGAAGAAGTGGCGGCGGGCCGCTTTCGCGAGGATCTTTACTACCGGTTGCATGTCGTGCCGATTCACCTGCCGCCCCTGCGCGCGCGCGGCGACGATATGCTGTTGATCGGACAGCGCCTGCTGCTGCAATACGCGGCGGAAGAGGACAAGAACTTCACCGGGTTTTCCGAGGACGCGAAAGACGCGATTCGGGCCTATCAGTGGCCCGGAAACGTGCGCCAGTTGCAGAATATTCTGCGCAACGGTGTCGTTTTGGGCGAGGGGCCGGAACTGACGGCGGCAATGCTGCGCGCGCCGGTCGGCCTTGCGGGACGTGCGCAGGGCGATGCGGCGCCGGTGCGACATGCGCCTGCGGCGGCTGTCCGGCCCGATCGGCCCCAGACACCGCCAAATCCAAAAGATCTCAATGCCTTGGCCGAGGCTATCCGGCCTATGCACGAGGTTGAACGGGACGCGATTGAACGGGCCGTCGAGCTGTGTGGCGGTGACGTCAGGAAAGCCGCGGTTTTCCTGAATCTTTCGCCTGCGACCATTTACCGGAAGCAAAAACAATGGCGGGTTGAGGAAGTCTGAGCCTCAGAAACCAATCCTTCAGATTTTAACCATAGCTTCGAGGCCTGATTACAGGATTCGGAGACGTTGATAATGTCTGTCGCTGCTCGATTTGAGGCGCATGCCTCGGAAGACCTTTCAAGCCCGTTCTATTTCAACCCGTCGCATTGGCGGGCGATGGATGGCGTTGTCGAAGGGGTAAATGCACGCGAAGGCATCATGATGATGACCGGCCCGACCGGGTCGGGAAAAACCATGCTGATGCGGGCGATCTCGGACAATCTGGGCGAGGGGGCAACCCCTTTGTTCCTGCAATACGCCAGTTTGAACTTTCGCGAATTCGTCAACTTTCTGCATAACTCGCTGAAAGTCGGTGACGAAATTCTGGATGCGTCCAACAAGGCGGTGGCGCTGCGGAAATTCCTGTATCTGCAGGCCGAGCGCCGCGAGACGGCGGTTATCTTCATCGACGAGGCGCAGAACCTCGAACCGGACGTGTTGCGCATGCTGCCCAAGCTGGCGTGCTTTGATCAACTGGAAGACGGAACCAATGTCGGTTTGCAATTCATGCTGACAGGCGGGTCCGAGCTGCGTGAATTGCTGGAGGACAGTGATTTCGATGACGTGCGCAACGCTGTTGCGCGGAACTACGAGCTGCGGTTCTTCACGCGCGGCGAGTTGAAATATTTTCTCGAGAAACGTCTTGCGCCGCTGGCCCGGTTGACGCCGGAGCCGATTACCGATGATGCGATTACCGCCGTCGGAAAATATACCAGCGGCAGCCCCCGTCTGATCGGGATGATTTGCTCGCATGCGATGCTGTTTGCGGCTGAAAATCCGGGCCGGTCGATTGATGCGGCGATGATTGACGAGGCCGCCGAGGCCCTGATGATCGAACCTTCCGAGCATGCGTTTCCAAGCGAAGAAGACGAAGGCGATGCGCCGTCGGGTCCTTTCTCCAGCTCGGACCTTCAGGGCGGCGAAAGCGGGCCTTCGGCGTTTTCCGATGAGGTATCGGAAGAGGCGGCGGATGCGGGCGACGGGGGTTTTGACGGCCCAATCGCGGCGAGCGTCGGCGATTCCTATGATGATGACGGCGCGTTTGACTCTGCCGAGATGGACGCGATTATCGACGATTTCGACAATGACGATACGCTGCTGAGCGACGACGTTGATGACGACGCATTCGGCGAGGATGAATTCAGCAAGCCCCAAGGGGCAAAGCTGGCGGTTGGTGCGGCGGCAACGGGTGCGATTGCGGGTCTGGCCGCGAAAGGCAGTTCGGCGTTCTCCGGTCTGAAATCCGCGATGACCGGTCGCGTCAAGAAACGCGGCAACGGTAAAAAGCAGCTTGTCGAAGCGGGCCGCAATGGCCGTATCGCAGAGCGTGCGTCACAACCGGCTGAAAAGCGCGCGATGAAGACGCAGGTTGCCGGTCAGCGGAAAAAGCAAATCAAGTTCGCCGGTATGGCCGCAGCGTTCTGCGCCTTGGCCTTCGGCGCGTATATGATCCGTGCGGATGTCAGCAAGGTTGTGGCCAGCGCCTCGGATGCTGTCAGCAGTTCGGCGTCGAAGGCGATGGATACGGTTTCCGCCACCGGCGCGCGTGCGGTTGAGGGGATCAGCGTTGCTGCGGATAAAACCTTTGGCGGCGACACCGAGACCTTTGGAAAAAGCACCGATGTTGCGGCGTTGGATGTGAATGCTCCGTCTATGGAGAATACGGGCGCAATGCCCCAGCCGGTTGCACCGGCGAAACCGGCGCGTGCCGGATGGGGCGCAAAGGTCGAGGTCGTAAGCGCCGAGGGTGGGCTTGATATCAAGGCGCCCAAGCTGTCCGACGGCGGTGTCAGCATCGCGCGCGGCGCGCTTGATCTGATCGACACCGCATTGGACAAAACCAAGTCCGTCCTGCCCGAGGATATGGGCGCGGCGATTGATGTGGCGAAGGGCGATGTACAGGGCCTGCGCACCGCGACGGCAATAAACGGTGCCGAGGGCGAAGCGCGTGATGCGCGTGTTGCCGAGCTGGTGACAAAGGGCGATGGTTTCTTCGAGCAAAAGCTTTACATCGCGCCTGCGCGGGGGAATGCGTATGATTCTTATCGGGCCGCGCTGGATATTGACCCCAATAACGAGGCGGCGCTGCGCGGGATCGAAAACCTGCGGGCCTTTTACGCTAAGAAAGCCGAGACAGCCCGTGCGAAGAAGCAGTGGGATAACGCAAACCGTTTCTTCGAAACGGCGTTGGGGATCAGCAAGCGTAAAGGCGTCCGCTGACTTCACCCTAACCAGAGCCTATGATTGAGCAGGAGTGCCGGGATACCGGCGCTCCTGTTTTTCGTTGGGGCCATCCCCGAACGGGGATAAGGTGGCGGTTCGACTTGTCACGGTGGCTGTTATATCTGCGCGGCCTGTGCGGGATGGAACAAAACAACCCGTTCGCACCATTACCCTGACATAAGAGTAAAGGCCGGGGCCAAGCATGACGAAGCGGGAAACTCTCACTTACTGGGGCATCGCGGCAGCGGGTCTGCTGTTATTTCTGTATGTCTTCAGCGGCATCCTCGCGCCGTTTCTGTTCGGGGCCGCGATTGCCTATATGACCGACCCGCTGGCCGACCGGCTGGAGGCGACGGGATTATCGCGGGTTGTGGCGACAGTGCTGATTAATATTGCCGCCTTTCTGGTTGTCGTGATCGCCGTGCTGTCCGTCGCGCCGTTGCTGATCGATCAGGCACAGGAACTGGTGCAGGCCGCGCCGGGGTATGTCGAGGATGTGGCGATTAAGGCGCATCAGGCGTTTCCGGGACTGTTTCCCGATTTTTCCGCCCCGGCCCCGACCGCAGCGGCGGCGGAGGGTGATGAGGGCGCGGCGAGTGCGTTGGCCGAGCCTGCGAAACGGTGGGGATTGTCGGCATTGAAGCGCGTTGTTTCGGGTGGTCTGGCGTTTATTGATTTCCTTAGCGTGGTGGTGATTACGCCGATTGTTGCGTTTTATCTGTTGCTGGACTGGGATCGATTGGTCGCCAGCATCGACTCGGTCCTGCCGCGCACCCATGTTGACACGATCCGCAAACTGGCCCGCGAGATTGACGACACGCTGTCCGCCTTTCTGCGGGGGCAGTTGCTGGTGTGTCTGATCCTCGGATCATTCTATGCCGCCGCGCTGACGTTTGCCGGATTGCCCTATGGGGCTTTGGTCGGGATTTTTGCGGGAATTATCAGTTTCGTTCCCTTTGTCGGGTCGATGATCGGGCTGTTACTGTCGGTCGGGATTGCGCTGGCGACGTTTTGGGGCGAGTGGTGGCATATCGCGCTGATCGCGGGGATTTTTCTGTTCGGTCAAGCGGTTGAGGGCAATGTGCTGACCCCGCTGATGGTGGGCGAGCGCGTCGGCCTGCATCCGGTTTGGCTGATCTTCGCGTTGAGCGCGTTCGGGTCCGTCCTCGGCTTTGCGGGTCTGCTGGCTGCCGTTCCGATGGCGGCGTCGATTGGCGTGGTGGCGCGTTGGGGGCTGAACCAGTATCAGCAAAGCCAGCTTTATAACGGAAAATCCGAGGGATGATGACGGGCGGTGTTGATAAACCGAGACAAATTCCGCTCGATCTGCCCTGGCCGCGCCATGACAGAGCATCGCGCGAGGATTTCACCGTTTCGGACAGCAATGCCGAGGCGGTGCAGTTTTTAGCGGCCTCGCAAAAATGGCCGGACGGGCGGCTTGCGCTGGTCGGGCCGGAGGGGTGCGGGAAGACTCATCTGGCGCTGATCTGGGCGCAGGAAAACGGCGCGGTCTTTGTCGAGGACGGGGCCGACCCGCGCGCGTTGGCCGCGAAAGGCTGTGTGGTTTTCGAGGACTGCGATCGCCGCGTGACGACGGAAGAGTCCGAGTTCGCGCTGTTTCACCTGCTGAACATTCTGCGCGAAGAGGGAGGCCGGATTTTAATGACGGCGCGCACGCCGCCCGCCCGGTGGCCGGTAAAACTGCGTGATCTGGTTTCGCGCCTGTCATCGGTGACCGTCGCTGCGATCAATTCGCCCGATGATGAATTGCTGGAACGGCTTGTGATCAAACTGTTTGCGGATCGGGACGTTGCCATAAAAGCAACGCTTGCTACTTATATTGCGACCCGTATCGACCGCAGTTCGGCGGCAATTGAGGCAGCGGTTGCGGCGCTGGATGCGCGCAGCATCGAACTGCGGCAACCGGTGAGTCAGAAAATGGCGAGGGAAATGTTCGGATGGTGACGGAAACCGGCGCAGAAGAACTGAATGAACCGGGACGTCAGGATATCAGCCATGCGAGCGCGGATTTCCTGAACACAAAGCCGGGTCGCCCCGCCGATGACGCGCCGCGCATTACGATCGACGAAACCGAGCGGTTCATCAATCGCGAGCTGTCATGGCTGTCGTTCAACCAGCGGGTTGTCGAGGAGGCGGATAACCCGCGCCATCCGCTGTTGGAGCGTTTGCGCTTTGTCGCGATTTCCGGCTCTAACCTTGACGAGTTTTATACCGTGCGGGTCGCGGGCCTGCGTGAACTGGCCAGCGCCGGTGTGACCAAACCCAGCATTGACGGCCTGACCCCCGCCGAGCAACTGCGCGCGATTGACCGCGATTGCCGCAAGCTGATGCAGGACGAGCAGGAAAGCTGGGCCGCGTTGCAGCCGCAGCTGGCCGCCGAAGGGATTTCACTGGTCGATCCCAAGCTGTTGAGCATCGACGACCGGAAATGGCTGGATGAAGAGTTCATGTCCGCCGTTTTTCCGGTGCTGTCGCCGCTGGCGATTGATCCGGCGCATCCCTTTCCGTTCGTGCCGTCCAAAAGTCTTGCGATGGCGTTGCA
>CALGNW010000191.1 GCA_937958345.1 uncultured Neomegalonema sp.
TTTCTCGCAGGTTCCCGCGATAAGCTGTTTGCGCCACTTGCCGCAGAGTATGTGGAAGAAGGTCATTGCCGCGACCAAGGCGAGCTTGGCCCAAATCCAGCTTTCGCCGGGGCCGACAATGGCGATAATCAACAGAAATCCCGAAATCCATGTGACGATCATGGCAGGATTCATTATGCGTTTCAGCAGCTTAACCTCTGCCGCCTCGTATTCTGTTTTGACCTCTGCGGAGGATGTTTCCACATGGTAGACAAAAAGTCGGGGCAGGTAGAGCAGACCCGCCATCCAACTGATCACCGCCAGAATGTGCAACCATTTGATCCAGAGATAATACTCGGCGATCATCCTCTGATCCGTTTCAGCAAGGCATCGACATTCTTTGTATCCGCGTCCGGCGTGATGCCGTGACCGAGGTTAAAGACATGCGGGCCGTTTCCGAGGGCTTCGCGGATGCGGTCAATGTCTGCCAGCATGGCATCGCCGCCCGTCACCATGTGCATCGGCTCAAGATTGCCCTGCACGGTGCAATGGGGCTGGATCTCGCGCGCCGCCCATTCAGGGGACTCGGTTTGATCGAGGCTGATGCCATTGACGCCCGTCGCCTTGGCAAAGTCCGCATATTCAGAGCCGACACCGCGCGGAAATCCAATGATCGGGGTATTCGGATGGGCTGCACGCACGGCGTTGACGATTTTGATCGTCGGCGCGACGCAGTATTTATCAAAACTGTTCGGCGCAAGCGCGCTCGCCCAACTGTCAAAGATCTGCACCGCCTCTGCGCCGCTGTCGATTTGGCGGATAAGGTAGTGAGAAACAGCCTCGGTCAAAGCATCAATCAAGCCGGAAAAACGCTCGGGGTTTGAGAACATCAAACGACGCGCGGCCGCTTGTTCGTCTTTGCCCCGTCCCGCAATCACATAGGTCGCGAGCGTCCATGGCGCTCCGGAAAATCCGATCAGCGCGGTTTCCTTCGGCAATTCTTCGCGCAGGCGTCCGACGGTTTCGTAAACCGGGGCGAGATGCGCGTGAAAGGTCTCAAGATTGAGCGTTGGCAGAGCCTCATCATCCGTCAGCGGGTTGAGGCGCGGGCCTTCTCCGGTTTCGAACCAGACATCGCGGCCCATCGCATGGGGAACCACAAGAATATCCGAAAAAAGGATCGAGGCATCAAAGCCGAACCGCCTGATCGGTTGAAGCGTCACCTCAACAGCAAAATCCGGCGTGTAGCAGAGGTTCAGAAAACCTCCGGCCTTTTCGCGTAACGCGCGGTACTCCGGCAAATACCGGCCCGCTTGTCTCATCAGCCAGACGGGCGGTACGGAAAGGGTTTCGCCGTTAAGGGCACGGATCAGCAATTTATCTTCTGTGTTCATGGTCTCTGTGTTTCGCGTTTTTTGCCAAGGTGCAAGCGGTCCGATGCCGCGCGCTGATATCTTTTTTATCATTCCATTAAGAATCTTGAATCTTGTTAATAGATTTGAATCCCTGTGGATAACGGGGATTAACGTTTACCAATTTTTACCAATGGATTTATCCCTGTTCGAATTTGATACAACCGGGATGCAGGACAGGCACAATGTTAACGAATTATTCATATAGATTAACAGATCGTTAAGATTTGGTGATGTGCTGTTTCATGGCGAAGCGTGGGACGGATTTTTATCCCCGTAATTCACAGACAGGTGTTCGCCGTTTAACACCGAAGGATGACTCGCGGGACCGGACTCGCAACACGTGTGTGCAATTCACAAAGAGGGTGGGAAAGCACAGTTACTAACGCTATCCACAGGCCTATGGCAGATCCCTACCGCATACACATGATCTCGGATTCCACCGGTGAAACGATCTCGTCGGCCCTGCGGGCGACCGTCGCGATGTTCAAGGATGTGAAGGTTTCCTATCGTCGCCACGTGATGATTCGCTCGGCGCAGTCGCTCGACGAGGCGCTGGAGGCGATCGCCAAGGAACCGGGGCTGGTCTTTCATACGGTTGTCGAAACGGACTTGCGCGTCCGGCTGGAAAAACGCTGTCACGAGATCGGTGTGATTGCGGTTCCGTTTCTTGATCCGCTCCTTTCCACCCTCACCGCGTATTTTGGGATCAGTGCAGCGATGCGGCCCGGGGCACAGCATGCGGTTGACGAGCGGTATTACACACGTGTCGCGGCGATGGATTTCGCAATGGCCTATGACGACGGGAATTCCGCCGAGCGGTTGCGCGAAGCGGATGCTGTGCTGATTGGCGTCAGCCGGACCTCTAAAACCCCGACTTGTGTCTATCTGGCGGTACGCGGAATAAAGGCGGCGAATGTCCCGCTGATACCGGGCCGCCCCCCGCCCGAGGCGGTGATGGCGCTGGGCAAAAACGGTCCGGTTGTTGTCGGTCTGACCGCCAAACCGAGCCGACTTGCGCAAATCCGGCAAAACCGGATCGAGGCGCTGAGCCATGATCGTGTGACGGATTATGCCGACCTCGATGCGATCAAGCGCGAGGTTATCGAGGCGCGGCAACTGATGGAACGGCTCGAATGCCCCATTATTGATGTCACGCGGCGGTCGATCGAGGAAACCTCGGCGGCGATACTGCAACTGGTCGAGGCGCGGCGGGCGGAGAAGGGCGCGTGACGCTGATTCTGGCGTCGGGCAGCGAAACACGCGCCAAGATGCTGCGCGATGCGGGGGTCGTGTTCGACATTCAACCATCGACAGTAGACGAGGATACCCTCAAGGCATCGTACCGGTCTGACGGCAGGTCGGTTGCGGCCATGCTGGCCGAGGCCAAGGCGCGCGAAGTTTCGGCGCGGTTTCCGGGCCGCCTGGTTCTCGGGTCGGATCAGGTTCTGGTTTTCGAAGACGAAATTTTTGACAAGCCCCGCGATAGGGCCGAGGCGAGGGCGCAGATCATGCGCTTGCGCGGGGCGGCGCATGACCTGATCAGTGCCGCGGTCTTCATTCGCGACGGTGTCCTCCGGAACAAGTGTATCGGATCAGCAAGACTGACAATGCGCTGTTTTTCAGACGGTTTTCTGGATGAATACCTCGATACCGTCGGCGAAGCGGTTCTCTGGTCGGTCGGCGGGTATCAGATCGAGGGATACGGTGCGCAGTTGTTCGAGACGATAGACGGAGACTATTTCTCTATACTCGGCCTGCCGCTGATACCGGTACTGGCCGCATTGCGCGACGAGGGAGTAATACCAGTATGAGTGCGAAAGTACCGCCGATGGCGTTTGTCGCCGGTTGGCCCATCGGGCATACCCGCTCGCCCGTTTTGCACGGCCACTGGCTGAAGCGGTACAAAATCGCGGGGCAATACCTGCCCCTGCCCATCGCACCGGCAGATTTCGGGGAGGCGCTGCGCATGCTGGGCAAGGTCGGGTTTGTCGGTGGCAACGTCACCCTTCCCCACAAACTAGCTGCCTTTGAACTTGCCGATGAGGTAACGGACCGCGCCAAACGCCTGCGCGCCGCCAATACGATTGTCTTTGACCGGGATCGCGGGATCGTTGCCGATAATACAGACGGCTACGGGTTTATCGAGAACCTGCGCTCGGCCCGCCCTGACTGGCGCGGCGACGCGGGACCGGCGACAGTGCTGGGTGCAGGCGGAGCATCAAGAGCGATTGTCGCGGGGCTTTTGGATGCCGGCGTTCCTCAACTGCGCCTGACAAACCGCACCCGCGAAAAAGCCGAGGCGATTGCGGACGAACTCGGCGGCGCGATCACGGTTGTCGATTGGGCCGAGGCCGAAGAAGCAGTCGGCGGTTCGGCGCTGGTTGTGAACACCACGAGCATGGGGATGGACGGCGGGCCGCCGCTGTCCCTTTCGCTGAATGCGATGGGCGCCGGGGCGCTGGCGACCGATGCGGTCTATGCGCCGCTTGATACACCGTTTCTGAAATTGGCGCGAGCCAAGGGCGCGCAAACTGTCGATGGTCTCGGCATGTTGTTGCATCAGGCCCGTCCCGGCTTTGCCGCGTGGTTCGGTCGCGAGCCGGAAGTGGATGAGGAACTGCGGCAGGCAGTGCTGGGCCGATGATCGTTGTTGGCCTGACCGGTTCGATTGGGATGGGGAAATCGACCACCGCCACGATGTTCGCGGATGAGGGCATTCCGGTCTATGACGCCGATGCGGCGGTTCATGCGCTTTATGCCAAGGGCGGTGCGGCGGTTGATCCGATTGGGCAGCTTGTCCCGGAGGCCATTGTCGAGGGTGCGGTGGATCGGGATGTGCTGCGCAAGGCGGTTTTTGACGATGACACGCTGCTGCAAAGGATCGAGATGGCGGTTCATCCGCTGTTGAAAGACAGCCGCCGTGACTTTTTTACGGAAAACCTGAAAGCACCCATCGTTCTGCTGGACATTCCTTTGTTGTTCGAAACCGGCGGCGACAAGAGCGTGCATAAGATTGTCGTTGTGACCGCCCCGCCCGATGTTCAGCGGGAACGGGTTCTGGCCCGTCCCGAAATGACCGCAGACCGCTTCGAAGCAATCCTCGCAAAGCAAACCCCCGACGCGGAAAAACGCGCGCGGGCCGATTTTGTGATCGATACAGGCAAGGGCCTCGACGCGGCGCGGATGTCGGTTCATGTGATTGTGTCAATGCTGCGCGGGGAGGCGGATATATGAGTGACCTTCGGGAACTGGTTCTGGATACCGAAACCACCGGTCTGGAACCCGGCGAGCATCGGATTGTAGAGATCGGCGCGCTCGAGCTGATCAATCACGTTCCTACGGGGCGCACTTATCACCAATACATCAACCCCCGTCGGCCCATGCCCGCCGAAGCCGAGGCAATACACGGCATTACCGAGGATTTCCTGCGCGACAAGCCGGTTTTTGAAGAGGTGGCGCAGGCCTTTATTGACTTTATCGGCACGGGCACGCTGGTTATTCATAATGCCAAGTTCGATGTGAAGTTTCTGAACTTTGAACTGGGGCGGGTAAACAAGGCCCCGATCAGGTTCGACCGGGTGATCGATACGCTGGATATGGCCCGCAACCGGTTTCCGGGCGCGCAGAACAGCCTTGATGCGCTATGCCGCCGATTCCGAATCGATAGCGCGAAACGGGTTAAACACGGCGCATTGCTCGATTCGGAATTGCTTGCCGATGTTTACATCGAGCTTATCGGTGGCAGGCAGGGCGGTTTCTCGTTGGATACGTCGGCGCGCACCGGTCCAACGACTGATAGCGGCAGATTGCCGGACGCCCCGGCAAAAACACGCGGAAAGCCGCGCCCCGTGCTGCTGACCGAGGACGAAAAAGCTGCCCATTGCGCGTTTATTGATACGCTCGGGGATGCTCCGAAATGGCGTGCGCCGGACGATCAAAAGGTCTCGTAAACCATGTTCAGGAAACCGGTTGCAAAGCGTTTCCTAATCCGTATATATGCGCGTCTACGCCGACCCGAACGGGGTCATGAGCGGGCGTAGCTCAGGGGTAGAGCGAAACCTTGCCAAGGTTTAGGTCGTGAGTTCGAATCTCATCGCCCGCTCCAATATTCGCCGGTGGCGATATTGAAAGTTAAACAATCAGAATCCGGAAAAGGCCGACCATCAAAGATGATGGGTCGGGCGTGTATGCGTTGATGTCTACGGATTTCAGGTATCGGCGCAGTATGCCACCGTCGCAGCTGGTGCAGGCCATGTCCGCGTGGCCTGCACCAGAGATGTTAATTCTTGTAGTATTCCGAACCGTAACCGTAGCGGCCGTAATTGCCGTAGCCGTGGTTCTTGTTCTTTTTTATTTGGGTAAGAGCAAAACCGTCAATTTTTAGGTCCATCGTTTCAAACGACCGGAGACCGGCAGCGACGGTGCTCGATGGTGTCGAACCTGAACTGACGACATAAACAATCTTGTCGCTAAGCTTTGCGATGAGGCGGGCGTCCGGCACCGGCAGGACCGGCGGGGCATCAAGGACGATCAGGTCGTAGCGTTGCCGCACCCGTTCGATAAACCTCGAAAAATCGGAAGACGCAAAGATATCTGCCGCGTTACGCCCTTTCGAGACGCCCCCGAAAACGACATCAACGTTCATTTTTTCGTTCTGCCAGATCGCATCGGACCAACTGTCATCTTTGTTCAGAGCATCCAACAGCCCCAACTCGGTCTGCGGCCCGAAATATGTTCTGAAGGTCGAGCGCCGCAGGTCGCATTCGACCAGAAGCACGCGTTTTTCAAGTGCAGCGGAGTTGATGGCGAGAAGAACCGAACTCGTTGTCTTGCCCTCTGCCGGAATAGAGGATGTGAAGACGACAACCTTACCGGCAGACCCTTCACCCGGTACGCGGCCATCATAGGATGACAGGATTGATGTTCGAAGATCACGGATCGATTCCATAATCGCAGAAGAAGGGCGCTTGATGACGTAGTTCAGCAAGGCACGCCGGCTGGTCATAGGCGCGCGCGCGATCGTACCGATCACCGGAATATCATAGGCGCGTTGGAGATCCGCCGGATCGTTAAACGAACGATCCATGAATTTTGAAATGATGATGTACGCGAGTGCTCCGAGCAGCCCCAGAAGGCTGAAAACCGCGACGGTCAATGTCTTCTTCGGTTTTGTCGGCTCGAGCCGTGGGACAGCCGCCGAAAGAACGCGGACGTCGGATTCCTGCAGTCCTTTTTGAACCTCTACCTCGTTGAGCCGCTGGGCAAAGTGTTCATAGATTTTCCCCGCAGCAATCGCCTCGCGGTCCAACTGCCGGATAATCAGCAGGTCGTCTGTCTGCTTTTCAACGATGGCCTGAAGCTCGTTCATATCGCGTTGCAGGTTGGCCAAACGGGTCCTGTCACGGTCTGTCGTTGGGATCGTTGAACCGTTGATGCTCAGCAATTGCGCTTCGAAGCTATCCAACCGGCCGCGCGCGTTTTTCAGATTGATGTTCGACTGCGCAAGGTCTTCTTCGGTTACCGCCCGCTCGGTCTGGCTGCGGAAACTTGCCGCCCTCGCCTCGGCCTGGCTCAACTCTCTTCCGAGATCACCGACTTTGGTATCGAGCCATTCAATCGCGTCTTCGGTGGACTCCTGCTTTGACACCACCTGATCGTCGACAAAGGCCTGAGCCAGTGTATTGACGATCCTGACTGATTTTTCAGGGCTTTGGGTTTCGAGCGAAATGAGGAAGACGTAGGTATTCGGCAAAACTTTCGCGCTGACATTCTTCGTCAGTTCGTCAACCGCTTTTTGGCGCTGCATCGCGGGTGTACGCTCGACAATTTCAACTTCGCCGCCGACGGCGGACTTGAGCCAGATGATTGCCTTGGAACGCAACGACGGACCATTCAGGTCGGGAACGAATTCGGGGTCGTCCTGCAGGTCGAGCGCATCGACAACCTGACCGATCAGCCGCCGGGACTTGATAACTTCGACCTGCGAATTCATCTCCGCGTCTTCATCCGAGATTCCGGAAACCAGACTGTCGAGGCCCGTCGCGTTTTGCTCTTCGGATTCAAGGATCAGTTTTGCTTCGGCGGGATAAAGACGTGTTGCCTGATAAACATAGAACGCACCAAGCAATGTCGACAGCAGAACTGCCATGATAATCAGCCATTTCCGACGCAGGAAGAGACCGATAAAGTCGCTCAGATCAGCTTCTGCATTGTCGATGTGCTGATGCGCGGTCGGCAAGGTGTGGACGGTTGCTTGGGTCCATTCTTGGGCAGTGTTGCTCATCGTTACTACTATCCCGTTCGTATGATCGTAAGAATTTCAGGTAAAAAGCCAGAAAGGTTGCCCATATCTCGTCTGGCCGCGGTGTTTGCGTTCTACCGCTGCGTTACTTTTCAGTTAAAGCGTTAGCTCAAAAAGTACAACGATCTTGTCATTGCAAACACAGTCCCGCCGGTTGAAGAGAGCAGCCTACAGCACACCAGACTAACGCCCGAAAAAAGAGCATTTTGTGGTCGTCTGCCTCCAAATTCAAATCGCCATCGGGCGGGCAAAAGCACAACACCCGACAGATCGGGCTGCTTGCTGAAAGACCCTTCAGCGCCGCAGAAATTCGCCGACCTTAAGCGGGTATTTCGACAGCAACTTAAACCAATTCGTATCTACCGAATTTTCGCGGCAGGCGCGCATCACTTCTTTATTGAGAACAAACGTGCTGCTCAGGCCGCCCGTGCTGGCACCGCCGGTCTGCATGTGAACCCAGATATGAGGGATGTAGCGTGATTTGATCGCATTATTGCTGAAAATGCGTGCGATGAATTCGTAGTCGGCAGCAATGCGATAGTCTGTGCGGTAGTCTCCGAACCGATCAAAAACGCTGCGGCGAAGATACAATGTCGGATGAGCCGGCATCAGTCCCCAAGCAATATGCGCTGGTGAAAACCGCGCCGAGCTGTAGCGCCGGATTACCTTTTCGGGCGCATCGGGGTGAAAGAACGACGCGTCGGCGTAGACTGCATCGAGTGCGGTGTCTTCGTCGAAGGCCGAGCGGACCTGATCGAGCACGGTGTCGTCGGCAAAAAGATCATCGGAATGCAAAAGGCCGATGACGTCACCGCCCGCCGCGCGGATTCCCTTGTTCAACGCATCGTAAATCCCCTTATCCGGCTCGCTGGTAATTTTGGTGCTTGGCGTTGCATGCGAACGAACGATCCCGAGCGTATCGTCTTTTGACGCGCCGTCGATCACGATATGTTCGAATGGCTGAACGGTTTGAGCGGCGATGCTTTCCATCGCACGGCCAATCGTCCCCGCGCGGTTATACACGGCTGTCACCAAAGAAATGTCGGTCATATTTGTACTCTTAAAAAAATCAAATGCCGCGCAATCGGACCTCAGGACCGGATAGAGCCGCGGTTTGCCATGAACCATTCGTGGGTTTCACGAAGACCGGTTTCCAGCTCGATGCCCGCTCTCCAACCCATCGCGGCAAGCCGTGACACATCCATGAGTTTGCGCATCGTGCCGTCCGGCTTGGACGGATCACAGGCGATTTCTCCAGTATAACCGACAATCCGCGCGACCATCTGTGCAAGCTCGAGGATACTAATGTCCGTGCCCGAACCCACGTTGATATGGGACAGCATCGGCTCGGTATTGGCGGCATAGGTTTCCTGCGGCAAATCCAGCACGAAGAGGGAAGCCTCGGCCATGTCGTCGACGTGCAGGAATTCGCGGCGAGGCAGGCCGCTGCCCCAAATGGTGACGGTCGGCGTACCGGCCTCAACCGCCTCCTGAAAACGACGGATCAGCGCCGGCAGGACATGACTGTTCTCGGGGTGAAAGTTGTCGCCCGGTCCGTAAAGGTTGGTCGGCATTACCGAACGGTAATCGACCCCGTATTGGCGGTTATAGCTCTCGCAAAGTTTGATTCCTGCGATCTTTGCAATGGCATAGGGTTCGTTCGTCGGCTCTAACGTGCCGGTCAGCAGCGCATCCTCGCGCATCGGGTTGGGTACGGCTTTGGGGTAGATGCATGATGATCCGAGCTGCAACAGCCGCGTCACTCCGGCCGCGTGGGCCTCGTGGATTACGTTGCACTCGATCATCAGGTTTTTATAGATGTAGTCAGCCGGATAAGTGTTGTTGGCGTGTATTCCGCCGACTTTTGCCGCAGCCAGAATCACTGTATCCGGCTTTTCGGCTTGCATGAATTCACGAACCGACCGCTGATCCGTGAGATCGAGTTCGGCGTGGGTGCGGGTGATCAGGTCGGCATTGCCGCGGGCTTCGAGGCGGCGCAGTATCGCACCGCCGACCATGCCGCGATGTCCGGCCACATAAATGCGCATGTCAGGTCTCGACGCTGACGGGCAGATCGAGCCCGTGGTTCTTGAGAAGCGCATGGCGCTGGGCGGCAACAAGATCGTGGGCAACCATCTCGGCACACATTTCCTGTGCAGTGATCTGCGGCTCCCAGCCCAGTTCAACGCGCGCTTTTGTCGGATCGCCGAGCAGTGTTTCAACCTCTGTGGGGCGGAAATAGCGCGGGTCGATGCGCAAGACGACGTCGCCCGGCTTGAGTGCAGGGGCCTTGTCGCCCTCGATGCTTACGACCGTCGCCGTCTCGTCAATGCCCTCGCCCTCGAAGCGGAGCGTAATGCCCAGTTCGGTGGCTGACCATGTGAAAAAGTCGCGCACCGAATACTGTTTGCCCGTGGCAATCACGTAATCGACGGGCTTTTCCTGTTGCAGCATCATCCACTGCATGCGGACATAGTCCTTGGCGTGACCCCAGTCGCGCAGGCTGTCGATGTTGCCCATGTAGAGGCAACTTTCCAGACCTTGGCCGATATTTGCCAGACCCCGGGTGATTTTGCGCGTCACAAACGTCTCACCGCGGCGCGGGCTTTCGTGGTTGAAGAGAATGCCGTTACAGGCAAAAATGCCATATGCTTCGCGGTAATTCACGCAGGTCCAGAAAGAGTGAAGCTTGGCCACTGCGTAAGGCGAACGCGGATAGAAGGGTGTTTTCTCTGTCTGGGGAATTTCCTGTACCAGCCCGTAAAGCTCGGATGTCGACGCCTGATAAAAGCGGGTCTTCTTTTCAAGGCCGAGGAACCGGATCGCCTCCAGCAAACGCAGTGTGCCGGTCGCATCGACATCCGTTGTGTATTCCGGAGCTTCGAAGCTGACGGCGACGTGTGATTGGGCACCGAGATTGTAGATCTCGTCCGGTTGGATTTCCGAGATAATACGGATCAGGTTCGAACTGTCGGTCAGATCCCCGTAATGCAGTTTCAGGCGCGCGGATTCGATGTGCGGATCAGCGTAGATATGGTCAATCCGTTGCGTATTAAACAGAGACGAGCGGCGTTTGATGCCGTGGACCTCGTATCCTTTGTCTAGCAGAAACTCGGCGAGATAGGACCCGTCTTGGCCCGTGATGCCGGTGATAAGAGCTTTACGCATAATCGGTCTCAATGTCTTGTCTGGAAGCGTTTTCGGTCATTCGCCCGGTTGCAGGATCGCGTTGGCGGGCGTTCGCGGTCGGAAGGTAGTCGAACGGGACTGCTTGCGCAGTTGTTGTCTCCAGTATGGCTCAATCAGGCGCATGGCTATGATGAATTTGATGGCAATGATCGATGCTGCCGTAAATTCAACCGTAAACAGGTAGACAAAGGAAATCATGTAGAAGGCATATCTGATGATCGACAAATCGCGGTTATCAGAGCGTTTGTGCAGATGCCAAAGATAGGCCATCAGCATCCCGATTAGCGGCATGCCGATCAGAATTCCGAACCAGCCGAAATTCAGATAAAGTTCGCCGACCACACCGGGCGGCACACCCGCCGTGCTTTGGAAGTTCATCAATTCCTGCGCGACGAACGGCCCCGCGCGAACGATAGGTTTCTCCGGCCAGATCAGGCGCGGCACAGGTGCGATGAAGAGTCCCGCGATGCTGCTGCCGTAAAGGTAATCGACATCATCACCGACCCTGTCAACGATGACGGCGGTTTTCGCAGGATCCATGAAGTAGGCGCCCTCGAAAGCATGAATGAGGGTGATACCAACAGCTTTGCCGATGTTAAGCTGACCGAGTGAATTGCCGTCCTGACCGGATGAACGGATCTGGCTGGCAAAAGTAATGATGATGAGTAGTCCGCACACGACCGCGATCCTGCCGAGCTTTTTGAAAATACTCTTGTGGATGCCTTTTGTGGAAAGGACGATAATCATCAAAATAACAATCATCAAAACAGCGTTCCGCTTGCTGCCCAAAATATGCGTGATGATTAGAAAATAGAGCATCAGCGAGTACACGCTGAAAAAGCTGAACTTTTTTGTCAGGGCGAAATAGTAGACGAAAAATACGAGGATGAAATCACCGCCGATAGACAGCATACCAAGCGAGTTTCGGTTTCCGAATTCATCAATGAAGAACTTTTTCGAAAAAAAGCGCAACGACATGATTTGCTCGACAAAGCCCATCTTGACGAAAAATGCGACGAGCAGACCAAAGCTAATGGCCAAAATGGGATAATAGTACAGCTTTGGCGAAATCATTGGCCGACCCGGCGGCCGCACCATGAAAGTACTTTCTTTGAGCCGCTCCGATGCGAAAGCGTATCCCGCGATCAGGCAAAGGATTGCAATCGTGACAGCGAATTGCCCGAGATGGACGATATCAAAGGCGAGCCAGTCGGGCCGAAACGGCAGGTCGTAGACGACCGCCGCCGACAGGTAAAAGCTTTTGAGCGTATAGCCCAGTACGACGGTCCACCCCATGACCTTGAGCGGGGGAGGGCCGATCCCAGCGCTGCGACTGCTGGCGAACAGCAGAAACGCCGGCGCAATGCCCAAAAGGATAATTAACAGGCTATACATGACACAATGTTGTATTTTCGGATGAAAATGCGGCCTTTACGAGATCGTTATGCATCGGTTTGACCCGTTGCTGACAAGACCATAACAGAGCGCCGCGCCGCCGTCATCGCGTCATTGCCTCGCGGAAAATCGCCTCGAACTGTTTCAGCTCTGCTGCGGCAATGTGGTTGCTGTCTGCGAAGATCGAGCGGCCATCACGGACGAAATAGCACCGGTCCGCATCGCAGATCACCGAGTCGGGCCGGATGAAATTAACACCGGGCAGTCTCTGAATCTGCGAGATTGTCTCGGCATATTTCCCGTCAAACTCGGCCTTTGGACGCGAGGTTGCAATCGTTTCGGGCCACCCGAACGCCCGTTCGCGGCTGAGAATCGACGCGATATCAACGCCCGGCGTCGCAATCGGCCCGATTACCGAGACAGATTTACCGGCGGCCTGAAGGCGTTGGATAAGATCGACCAAAGCACCCGATAGCGGGGTCGTTCCGGTCCCCGCAAGGGCGGCCTCCTCCCCGTTGACCAGATCCGCAGGTTCGTGATGCCATGTGAAGGCGAGAATTACCTGGCTGGTGGCCGGGAGGGACAGAATGGTCTCAAGATTGCGCCGGGCCATCGCCAGACATGCCGCGTTGATATTGAGGCTGACAGTCGGCA
>CALGNW010000192.1 GCA_937958345.1 uncultured Neomegalonema sp.
ATCGCCGGAGCAACCGGCGGCACGCCCGGTTCCCCCACGCCGGAGGCATGGACCGAGAACGGATGCTTTACGACATGGACATGCACGTTTTCGGGGTAGTTGTTCGCCCGAACGATGTCGTAGTCGTAAAAGTTGCTCTGCTGAACCGCGCCGTTCTCATAGGTAATGCCGCTATGCAGCGCGAGGGTCATGCCCATCACTGCCGCGCCCTGCATCTGTGATTCGATCCGCTCGGGATTTGCCGCATAGCCGCAATCGACGACCATGTGAGTCTCCGGCACGCGAATCTCGCCATCAACGATCTTCACCCGCGTTGCAACGGCGACATAGGAGACAAAGCTGCGATGGACGGCAAGGCCAAGCCCCTCGCCCTCCGGCATTTCCTTGCCCCACCCGATCATATCGGCGGCCATTTCCAGCGTCTTCGCCATCCGGCCCGTATCAATCGGGTATTCTTCGTTGCTCTCGCCGTAATTCCAGAAATCCTCTGGCATGGCGGCCTCGGCGATGTCGATCTTGCGGGCGGGGCCGATCAGTTCGAGCAGCATGTCCTTTTGGTCTTTGCCCAACTCCTCGGCAAGTTCAGCGGCGAAGGACTGGATGGCGAAGGCACGCGGTACGTTCGACACGGCGCGATACCAGCCGATACGTGTGTGGGCCATCGCAGGCCCGTTTTCGGCCCGCACATTGGGAATATCAAAGGGCATATCGACATGCCCCATCCCGCTCTCGATAAAGAACTGATGGCCACTATCGGGCGCAAAGGTCGACAGGATCGAGGGCGCAACCGAGTTGTGCTTCCAGCCCGTGACTTTGTCGTTCTCATCAATCGCAACTTCGATCCGCTCGACCGAGGTGGTGTGATAGAATGAGTGCTTAACGTCATCTTCGCGCGTCCATTGCACCCGAACCGGCGCGCCGACCTCTTTCGACAGGATGGCCGCTTCGATCGCATAATCGCATTTCGATTTACGGCCAAAACCGCCCCCCAGCAGCGTTGTGTGAACCGTTACATCGGCCATATCCATCCCGAAATGGGCGGCAAGGTCTTCGCGCGCGCCGTAAGGAGATTGAAGCGGTCCCCAGACCTCCAGCTTGCCATCGGCAAAGTTCGCAATCGCGACGGGCGTTTCCATCGGGATATGCGCCATATGCGCCTGATGATAGGTGCGGGCAAAGGTTGTCGCGGATTCCTGAAACGCTGTATCGACATCACCCTGATCGCGCAGGACTTTGCCGGGGCGCTTGGCGGTTTCTTCCATCTCGGCGCGGAACTCTTCCGAGTTATACGCGCCATGCGGTCCGTCATCCCATTCGATTTCGAGCGCGTCACGGCCATTGATCGCGGCCCAGGTATTCGACGCAATCACCGCCAGCCCGCCCAGCGGCGCAAATTTGGCGGGGATGTTGTGGCCCTTGATCGCGACGATCTGCTCGACCCCCGGCACGCGCAACGCGTCAAGGCCGCTGTGACGCCGCACGATCCCTCCGACAACCGGGGGCCGCGCAATCACCGCATACTTCATCCCCGGCAAGCTGACATCGGCCCCGTAAACCGCTGCACCTGTCGTAATGTCGTGGAGGTCGGTAATCTGGATTTTACCCGTACCGATATAGCGGAAGTCCGCCTCGTCTTTAAAAGTCAGGTCTTCAAAGGCCGGAACCTCCATCTCCATCGCAGCGGCGGCGAAATCACCGAAACCGGCGGTTTTGCCGTCACCTTTGATCTGGTGATTTTCGACCGTGATTGACGCCGCATCAATGCCCCACTCCTTCGCGGCAGCTTGGGTCAGCATGTGTTTGATCGAGGCTCCGATCTGGCGCATTGACTGGATATGATGGCGCATAGACCGCGAGCCATCGGTATCCTGATTGCCGTATTTCGGTTCGTCACCGGGGGCCTGCACGATTTTTATGCGGTCCCAGTCGGCGTCCATTTCTTCGGCGACAACCATCGGCAGCGATGTGCGCGAGCCTGTACCCATTTCCGCGCGGTGGGCGGTGATGGTCACCGTTCCGTCAGGATCAATCGCGACAAAGGCCATCGGATCGTAGACGATCCCGCGCGGCATGCCGTCGCCGCCTGTCGGGTATTTAACGAACGCGCTGGCAGGCGAGCCATAGGCGGCAAGCGTAAAGCCGCCCGCAACAGCACTCGCTTGCAAGAACATGCGACGTGACACCGTCTTAAGAGACACGGCCTGCGCGGGCGCTGCGGTTTTCGCCGCCTGATTCATATATTTCAACATGATTTAACTCCCCGTCGATGCGGTGCGAACGGCGGCGACGATGCGCTGATAACAGCCACAGCGGCACACATTGCCGGACATTGCTTCGAGAATTTCATCATCACTCGGTTTGGGGTTTTCCGCGAGGAAGCCCGCCGCCTGCATGATCTGGCCGCTCTGACAAAATCCGCATTGCGGCACGTTCAGGTCGCGCCACGCCGCCTGTACCGGATGGTCGCCCGTTTCGTGCAAGCCCTCGATGGTCGTGATCTTCTTCCCGGCGGCTTCGCCCACCGTCGTCTGGCACGACCGGACAGCCTTGCCGTCAACATGTACTGTGCAAGCGCCGCAAAGGCCGACGCCGCAGCCGTATTTCGTTCCGGTCAATCCCGCGAGGTCACGTACCGCCCAGAGCAGAGGCATGTCGTCGGTCGCCTCCACATCATGGTCGGATCCGTTGATGTTCATTTGTGCCATCGGTCGTTCTCCCCAGATTTGCGCGCAATTATTTCAGCCGCGTTCTTTTACGGTCTGCGTACACTATGCACCGAAAGCGGGAAAAGCCAACGCGCAGCATGCCTGAACCGGTCACGATACAAGTGCGGGAGGAAAGCCAATCAATGTTTGAAAAACGCAGCCCGTATGCTAAGAGCGCCCGAAATCTGGGGCTACTATTTGCCGCCAGAGGCTTGTTTCAGTCGACTTTCTTCCCCACGTTGGGGTCTGGAAAGCGGTTGCTAAGGTGAGGACCAGGCATGAGTGACGTGAATGATCGCGTGAAAAAAATCGTCGTGAACTATCTCGGCGCAGACGAAGCAAAAGTTAAGGAAGACGCGAGCTTCATTGACGATCTTGGCGCTGACAGCCTCGATACCGTTGAGCTTGTTATGGCGTTCGAAGAAGAATTCGGCGTTGAAATCCCTGACGACGCGGCTGAAAAAATCCAGACCGTCGGTGATGCCATCGGCTTTATCAAAGAGCACAGCGCCTAAGGCCATCGGCTTTGCGCGTTTGCGATCAGAAGACGCCCGCTTTCAATAGCGTGGCGTCTTTCTTTTTAGGTGCGGCGCTATAGTTTCTGACTGTGTGCGAAAACGTCGTGCCATCAACAGGATGGCGAACAAAGGACGGTTGGTATGAGAAGAGTCGTTGTTACAGGTCTCGGGCTCGTGACACCGCTTGGGTGCGGTGTCGAGGAAACCTGGACCCGTCTGTTGGACGGTAAGTCCGGCGCAAAACCGATTACCCGCTTCGATGTCTCTGATTTACCTTGTAAAATCGCCTGTTCCGTCCCCGAAAAGGGCGAGGCCGCCGGCTTTGACCCTGACGACTGGGTGGATGCGAAAGAACAGCGCCGAATCGACACTTTCATCCTTTATTCGATGGCCGCCGCGACACAGGCGCTGCGCGATGCCGATTGGATGCCCGAGGACGAAGACGCGCGGAAACGCACCGGCGTCATGGTCGGTTCCGGCATTGGCGGATTGCCCTCGATCGAAAGCGCCGCGCTGCTGTTGGCAGAAAAAGGCCCCCGCCGCATTGGCCCGTTCTTTATTCCCGGATCGCTGATCAACCTCTGCTCGGGTCAGATCGCGATTAAATACGGCTTTAAAGGCCCCAACCATTCGGTTGTGACGGCCTGTTCCACCGGTGCGCATGCCATTGGCGATGCATCGCGAATCATCAAATACGGCGATGCGGACGTTATGATCGCGGGCGGCGCGGAAAGCGCGCTTTGCCGCTTGGGAATCGCCGGATTCGCAGCGTGCAAGGCGCTGTCGACCGGATTTAACGACGAACCCGAGCGCGGATCGCGCCCGTATGACAAGGACCGCGACGGTTTTGTCATGGGCGAGGGCGCGGGCGTGGTTGTGCTGGAAGAATACGAGCACGCCAAGGCGCGCGGCGCGACGATCTATGCCGAGGTGCGCGGTTACGGCATGTCAGGCGACGCCTATCACATTACGGCGCCCTCACCGGATGGCGACGGCGGTTTCCGCGCGATGGAGGCGGCTCTCGGCAACGCAGGGATGGTTGCGGGCGATATTGACTATATCAACGCGCACGGAACCTCCACGCCGCTCGGGGACGAGATTGAAGTCAAGGCCGTGACCCGCCTGATGGGCGAGTCGGCGGCGGCGGCGACCATGTCGTCGACAAAATCATCCATCGGTCACCTGCTCGGTGCAGCGGGTGCGGTTGAAGCCGTCTTTTGCGTGCTCGCCATGCGCGATCAGGTTGCACCGCCGACGATTAATCTGGAAAATCCGAACGTCGATACGCCGCTTGATCTCGCGCCGCTGCAACCGGTTAAGCGCGAAATCCGCGCGGCACTCTCGAATTCCTTCGGGTTTGGCGGGACCAACGCCTCGTTGGTGCTCAGCCTGCCGGACGCATAGCAGAGGGCTTTGCCATGAAGATCATTTCCACGGCGTTCTCACTCCTCGTCATCGGCGGGATTGGCGCGGTGGCGGTGGGCGCTTATGGCAAGTCACAGTTCGAAGCGCCCGGCCCATCGACCGCGCCAACCGACGTTTTGCTTAAACGCGGTTCGGGCCTGAATTCTATTGCAGGAAAGCTGGCGGATGAGGGCGTTATTTCCGACGCCCTGATCTTTCGTCTCGGCGCGAAATTTAAGGGATCGGACCGCTCGCTGAAGGCCGGAGAATACGCGATCCCGGCGGGCGCATCCATGCAGGCGGTGCTCGATCAGCTGATCAAAGGCGAAACCATCCAGCGCAAGGTAACCGCTGCCGAGGGGCTAACATCGTTCGAGATCGTGGCGCGGGTCAATGCCGCAGAGAAAATGACCGGCGAGATCACCGAGATACCGCCCGAAGGGTCCCTCGCGCCTGAGACTTATTTTTATCAGCGGGACGAGAGCCGCACCGCACTCATCGCCCGTATGACTGCTGCACAGACCGCCATTCTGGACGAATTGTGGGAAAAGCGCGCCCCTGACCTGCCGTTGAAGTCCAAGGAGGAGGCGCTGATCCTCGCATCCATCGTCGAGAAGGAAACCGGCGTTTCCAGCGAACGAAAGCGCGTTGCCGCCGTCTTTATTAACCGGCTTAACAAAGGCATGCGCCTGCAAACCGATCCGACGGTTATTTACGGGATCACGCTGGGGAAATCGACCCTCGGGCGCGGAATCCGGCGATCAGAGCTTAAGGCCGAGACGCCGTATAATACTTACGTTATCAGTGGCCTGCCGCCGACGCCGATTGCCAATCCGGGGCGCGCGGCGATTGAGGCGACGCTCAATCCGATTGCTTCAAAAGAGCTGTATTTTGTCGCGGACGGCACTGGCGGTCACGCGTTTGCGGAGACGCTGAAACAACACAACCGAAACGTCGCGGCATGGCGCAAAATCGAAAAGCAACGCAAAGCATCCGAGTGACGGCTGCGCTCCTGAGTTTCAATCCGAGGCAATATCGATAGCAAAGGTCTCTTGAAGCAGCTTTGTTTTGGGCGCCGCTGGGTTTGCACTATCGATTTGGTTGAGCCTGAATAAAGCCCATTGAATTCTGAAAGCACCGGTGGTTCAGCGATTGTTGACCGCTTCACCGGCACTTTTCGTGTGTACAGCCGTAAAAGACGTCAGGCACGGCATGCGCCACTTCATATAATCAACATAAAAAAGGCCGCTCCGAAGAGCGGCCTTTTCAGTTTTATGAGCGACCGATTACTCGGAGGCGAAGTCGAAACCGATCCGGCGGTTCAGTGCGAAAGCTTCGCGGCTGATCGTCGGGTCAATCGGACGGGTGTCGGCGTAGGCTTCTGCTCTGATCCGGTCGGCAGGAACGCCGCGCGAGATCAGGAAGTCTACGACGTTCGCAGCCCGTGTACCGGAAAGCGCCCAGTTCGACGGGAAACGCGGCGTATTAATCGGGTCCGCATCCGTGTGGCCTTCGACAACAATCATGCCCTTCACATCAGGACGGCTGTTGAGGAAGTTGACCATCTCACCCGCAGCGCGGCTGAGAACCTGCTGACCGGCGTCCGACAAGGTTGCCGAGCCGCTGGAGAAGGTTGCACTCGAGCTGAGCGACAGCGATCCATCAGGATTGATGATGCCATCAGCGCCAAGCGCATTCGTCAGACCGGCACGCAGAGCGTCGCTGTTCACGTCGCTTTGAATGATAACAGGAGCAGGTGGCGCAGCGGCCAGCAGATCCAGTTCATTCTGCAGGTTGCGGTTTTCGATACGCAGCTCAGCCATGCGGCTCTGCATTGTACCGAGCTGGATTGCCCGGTCAGCTTGCGTAGCCTCGATTTCTTCACGCAGTGCAGCCAGAGCAGCAAGTTGCTCCTCGTTGGCGGCAACCAGTTGAAGGTTGGCGTTCTGCAGATCGTTCGCCGTGGCCGAGATGTCGGAAAGACGGGCAATCGTCGCATCCAACTGCTCGCGCGTTGGTGCATCCGACAGCATCAGGCCAAAGCGTGAGGCCCGCTCTTCCGCACCCTCGAGGTTGTTGCGAACGGCTTCCAGCTCTGCTTCCAGCGCGTCTGCACGCTGTTCAGCCGATGCCGTTTCAGCGGTCATCGCAGCCAGTTTGGCTTCGGCATCCGTCAGGGCAGCAGCGCGTGCCGCCTTGGCTTCGGCCAGTTGAGCCTCAAGTGCGGCAAGCTCGTCGGCGGCGGCAGCTTCCGCATCCGTGAGTGCTTTACGGGCGGCTTCCAACTCGCTTTGCAGCGACGATTCTGCCGAACCCGCATCCGCACGCAACGCATCAAGTTGACGCTGCAAAGCGGCAATCTGCTCGTTCGCAGCACCAAGTTTCGACGTCGTCGTGCCGTTCTCGTCTGTCAGCGCAGCGAGCTGTGCCTTCAGATCTTCGACCTGATCAGTAACACCGGCCAGTTCGATGCTCGAAGCGGACAGGTCTTCTTTCAGCGTCGCGGCCTCTGCAGATGCAGCGTCGCGTGCCTCGCGCATCGCGGCCAGTTCGGCCTCGACGCCTTCTTTTTCGCCGGTGATGACGCCAAGCGCCGCCGTGCGATCTTCAAGGTTGCCCGTCAGGCCGGCGATGCTGGCCTGTAGTGCATTGACTTCGGACGTTTTCGCTTCTGCGACAGCGTTCAGAGCGTCGTATTCGGCTTGCAACGCTGCAAGTTCCTCTTCGGTACGCTCTTTTTCGGTCGCTGCAGCAGCCAGTTCCGCATTGCGTTCCTGAAGCTCCAGCGTCACACCGTCCAGCTCGCCTTGCAGCGATGCCAGATCTTCTTCGGCGCGTGCGATTGCCGTGGTTGCAGCGGCAACCTCGGCGTTACGCTCCTGCAGTTGCAGGGTCAGGTCGTCAACTTCCTTCGTCAGACCGGCTTCGGTCTCGGAGGCTGCGATCAGTTCGCCGTTCGCTGCTTCCAGCTCGTCCTGTGATGTGCCGAGATCAGCGGTAAGTTGCTCGATCCGACCTTCCAGCGAAGCACTGGTCTCAAGGCTTGCTGCCTCGATCTCACCGATTTGCGTGTCCAGATCACCGATCCGGGCGGTCAGTGAAGCTTCCGCATCGGCGGCAGTTTTCAGCGAGCGTTCCAACTCGGCATTGCGGGCGCGTTGCTCGGCCAGCAGAACCTGCAGCTCGTCAGAGCGTGCCGTTGCGGCTTCAAGCGATCCTTCGAGACCCTCGATGGCCGCTTTGTCCTGATCGACCGATGCACTCAGCGCAGCAAAGCGTGCGGCGGCGGCGGCATCGTCACTCTCTTCTTCGGCAAGTTGTGCGCGAAGTTTTTCGGCGGCAGCGGCTTTTTCCGCAATCGCTTCTTTTTCGACCTGCAGACCTTCGATGGCAACCGTCAGACGGTCACGGTCGATTTGTGCCTGCGTAAGTTCGGCACGAAGACCTTCAAGCTCGGTATTCGCATCCGCAAGGGCAGCGTCCGAAGCGGCTTTCGCCTCGTCCATTGCCGATTGGTTTGCAGCAAGTTCAGCTTCCAGAGCCTCTGTATCCGCACCGGCGGCGAGGGCCGCTTCGAGTTCGGCTTGGGTCTGGGTCAGCTGAATTTGCAGAGCGTTGAGCTCTTCGAGCGTGTCAGCGTTCTGTTCGCTCAGCAGGGACAGGCGCTGTGTCGACTCTTCGTCGGCTGCGGCATCTGCGTCTGCAACGGCTGCGGCGGCAAGTTCCGCCTGTGCTGCGGCTTCGGCGCGGGCCTCTTCCAGTTCAATGGCAAGACGCTCGTTGTCACTTTTCAGACGATCAATGTTGGTCGCCGTTTCGTCCAGCTCGGTCCGGGCTTCGTCGAGTTCCATCTGAACCGCGTCGAGAGTTGCCTGGTCTTCCGCCATGACAGTGTCGGTCGATTCTTTCAGCGCAGCAAACTCGGCTTTTGATGCTTCGAGCTGAGCTTCGAGGTCGGCCAGTTTGGCCTCCGCGCCATCCAGCTTGTCCTGAGCAACCGTGTTGGCAACTTTCGCCTGAAGCGTATCGCGCTCGGCGATCAGCTCGACGTTCTGGTTTTCCAGAGCGGCGCGCTCGTCTTCGAGCGAACGAAGCTCGCCGCGCGATGCACGGATCTGCGCACGTGCGCTGTCAAGCTCGTCGTTCAGTGCGCTGATCTCATCGGTCAGCGAAGAACGGGTGCGGCGTGCCGAAGCAAGACTGCGGGTCAGCGCCTGAAGCGAATCGTCGCGGTCGTCCTGCAACAGCGAAACGCGCTCGGAACCGCCGCCGGTGTCCATCAGGGCCATTGCCGGTGCAGCAGGTGCGGCAGCCGGTGCTACAACAGATTCGGCTGCTGCAGCTTGCTCCATCTCGGCGAGCATTGCCGCCTGATTGGCGATCGTTTCTTCCTGCTCGACGATTTTGAGGCGGGCGTCGCGCAGGGCGAGGGCCGTTTCGCCGAATTCTTCCTGGAAGGTCGCGTCACCTAACGCATCGTCTTCAGCCGCTGCTGTCAGCAGATCACGCTCGGCGGTCAGATCAGCAAGTTGCTGTTCATAGGTCGTAACCTGCAGTTCGAGGGCTTCGACCTTTTCATTCAGGCCCGGAACCTTCGCTGCATCATCCGCCGTATCGGCGAGTGTTGCGCGCAGCGTTTCAACTTCAGGAGACAGTTCCTCCAGACGGCTGGCCTTTTCGGCGTCTGCCGCTTCGAGGCTTGCGACTTGCGTCCGCAATGCATCGCGTTGGCCGGCAAGGTCTGCGATTTGTGCGCTGAGCGCAGTAATCTGATCTTGCGCGCCTGCGCCTGCTTCAACTTCACCAACGTCGAGATCAGCGAACCCGGAACGCAAGGTTCCGAGTGATGACGTCAGCGAGTCGCGCTCGGCTGTGATTGTTGCGAGATTGCTCGTAAGCGTATCGCGTTCACTCTTAAGGGCGGTAAACTGTGATTGGAGCGCGCTTTTGCTCGTTTCAAGTTCCTCAAGTTGTGCAATTCGTTTTGATCCATCAGAACAAGTCGTCAGGCCAACTGCACCAAATCCCAGCAGGAACACTCCGAAGAGCCCCCACAAGAGCGGTTTTTTCTTTTTCGTACCTTGGAATTCCATTGCTTCTACAGCTCCAGCTCAGAAGTGCCCCCTAAAAAGACACGCAACGCGGTCTTGAGGCCGGATGCTATGGGAACATGGCGAGGGGAACAAGGGGGGCGTTTCTTGTAGATTTTACGAGAATGAATGCCCGTTTCCGGCGAGTTTAATGTGTGATCGTGTCGGCAAAAATTTATGATATGTTAAGTACGTTTACCGTGGTCTGTTGATAAAAATTATTAGATATCCTTCGCGCGGCGCGCCCGCATTTTCTGAAATCGAATTCGTTTTTCAGGTTGTGGAAAGCGAAATGCGGTATCGCAAAACCTGTGGTCGGCGCTTTTTCTGCGATGAACGCGACCCGTTTCGATACAGGCCGGGTTCGGATGGCTTCGCGGTTGTCGGAGGTTGAAAATCAGCACGATCAGATCGTCAAAAATCTTTGATAAACATTAGGTAAGCGACAGCTTTTAAAGCTATATCTGTTGATTGCCGCGTCGAAACGACTTGAAGATATGTTTTTTCGATCCGGCTTTTGCGGAGCCAAGTGCGAATCTCACGCAATGACGTTACGAATCCGGCACGGATAACTCGATCAGGTTCCCGTCAGGGTCACGCACATAGAGTGAGTGTATCGGGCCAGTCGCACCTGTGCGCGGCACAGGCCCTTCTTCGATATCGACTTTGTTTGCGCGTAGCCTTGCCTCGGCTTCGCTGAGGGACACGTCGATCAGAAAGCACAGATCGCCGCTTCCCGCAGTCGCCCTCAACGCTCTGGGTGAGAGTTCGTGCCCGGCGATGTGGAGGTTTATTTTCTGTGCGCCGAATCCGAGGGCATGCCGTCCGCCAAACTGCACATGGCGCATCCCGAGGGTGCCTGTATAAAACTCCAAGGTCGCGTCGAGGTCGGCCACGGTGAGAACGAGATGGTCAAGGCTGCGAATCATGGCGCTTTCCTGTTGCGGCTGCACGAGATTGGGCAAAGCCGTGACTTGCCAAACTGTACTACCGACTCCTAAACAGCGCACAGGCTGATTTTCGGAGCGCGTGCGTATGACATATGACCCCTCTCTACCGTGGCGGGATATCGAGGGGCAGGGCTTTCACAACCTGCTCGGTCCTATCCAAATAGCTGAAATGCCCGACGGTACGCTGCCGTTCGCTCTGCTGCTTGATGACCGTCATACGAATGCGAACGGTGTCTGCCACGGCGGCGTGATGATGAGCGTCGCGGACAGCGCCATGGGGTCTTGTGCGTTTTTCGCGGCGAAGAATCCGGTCGCGACGATTGATTTCGAATGCGACTTTCTTGCAGCCGGTCGCATTGGTGATCGACTGCACGGGATCGCCAAGGTTGCCCGCAAGGCTCGCAACATCATCTTTATGGAGAGCGACCTCTATTCGAATGACCGCCGCGTTTTGCGTGCCTCGGGCATATGGGCGATCCTGCCGGAAAACTCCCGCGCGCGGGATGAAACAAAGATCAAGCCATGAAGCACCTGCCAAAGCTGCTGCGTAAAGCCATCCGAAAGGGCACGTTGACGCTGAACGGTCCGGACGAATTTTCCGAGACTTATGGCGGGACCGAGGCGGGACCGGACGTAACAATCCGCGTTAAAGATGCTTCGTTTGACTGGAAAATATTTTCGAATCCCGAACTGCGCGCCGCTGAAGCATTCATGTCGGGTGATCTGGTTGTTGAGAACCCGGAAAGCGGAACGGGTGCTTGGGATTTGCTGCGGGTCTTCTTTACCAACAAGCGCACATTTGATCTGACACCGAGTCAGATATTCTGGCGAGGGGTTGCGCGCAGGGCAAAGCGGTTTGCGCAGCATAATCCGGTCGCCCGTTCCCGCCAGAACGTGAAGGTCCATTATGATCTGGGCAACGCACTTTACGGCAAGTTCCTGTGTCGGGATATGCAGTATTCCTGCGCGTATTTCGAAACCGGCAATGAGACATTGGACGAGGCGCAAACCGCGAAAAAGCGTCACATCGCCGCCAAGCTGTGTTTGAAGCCGGGACAGCGTGTTCTGGATATCGGATGCGGCTGGGGCGGGATGGCATTGTACCTCGCTCATGCTGCCGATGTCGAAGTGACCGGCGTGACCCTTTCTGAAGAACAGCTGAAGGTCGCGCGGGCGAGGGCCGAGGCGCTGGGCGTTTCCGATCGTGTGAAATTCGAGTTGCGTGATTATCGCCACGTAACCGAGAAATTCGACCGCGTTGTCTCGGTCGGGATGCTGGAGCATGTCGGAATCACGCAACTGACGCCCTATTATCTGAACGTCCGCGACCGGCTGGCCGAGGGCGGTGTCGCGCTGATCCATTCCATATCGTCCAAGGCTCCGCCCGGTGTGACCGGCCCGTTCCTGCGCAAATATATCTTTCCCGGCGGCTATGCGCCGTCAATGTCCGAGGCGATGGCGTCGGTTGAAAAATCGGGGCTGTGGTTGACCGATTGCGAGATCTGGCGGGTCCACTACGCCGAGACCCTGCGCATCTGGCGCGAAAAGTTCGAGGCGCAGCGGCCTGAAATCGAGGCGATGTATGATCGGGAATTCGGGCGGATGTGGGAGTTCTATCTCGCGGCTTGCGAGGGGGCGTTCCGCTATGGCGCCAGCAACGTCTTTCAGATGCAGCTGGCCCGCGAGCGGGATGATGTTCCGCTGACGCGCGACTACATCGCATCGGAGGAGGCGCGGTTGAGGGCGTCTGAACCGGAATGGCTGGAGCGCGTGCTCGCGTCGTCCGCTACCGCGCTTAACGCATAAGGGCCGCGCTGTGAACGCGGCCCTCATCAGGTTTCAGCTTTTACAGCGGTTAGCTTGCGAGGCGGACTGCCGTTGCTTTTTCGGCAATCTCTTCAAATGCCTTGATCAAACCTTCGCGGCTGGTTGCCGGGAAGTAG
>CALGNW010000193.1 GCA_937958345.1 uncultured Neomegalonema sp.
ACTTCGATCCCGAGGCCCCCGAACTCGCCCTTTGTGTCGACCTGCATGTCCGAAAACGCTTCGGGCGGCATATAGGACGAATGCGGGTCAAGCGACGTCAGCATGCCGTTGATCGCGGATTCAATCAGCTTTTTCTCGTCAACTTCTTCGACATAAGCCGAGCGCGTGCGCTCGAAAATATCGCCGAGCAGTTCAAGATGCTCGTATGTCGACGTCGCCGCCGTGGCCACACCGATCTTCGGCGTGCCGAATGCGGAGGTCAGGGCAACACCCGCTGCGGCCCCCAGCATGATGCCTTTGAGTGTGTTGGTCATGTTGCTCGTACCTTTCTGAACGTCAATCGTATCGCACCCACGGGCTATTCTAGCCATGGGACGGGGTCTATGGGGTCGCCATTCCGTCGCATCTGGAAATAGAGCGAGGTTATGGCATCGGCAGGCAGTGCCGATTGTTCCAACAAAAATTCTTCACCATCGGTTATCGGGCCTCCCAGATGACCGATCGGCTCGCCGCGCGTCACGGTCTCGCCTTTATTCCGCTCGTTCGAGGCCAGTCCGGCCAGAACGATGGCATGGCCTTCGCCAATATCTATGACGGTAACAAGGCCAAAGCTCTTCACAGGTCCGGCATAACTGATCGTGCCGGTCCACGGCGCATAGACGCGGGAATAGGGTTTTGCTTCGAAAACCAGCCCCCGCGCGGCGTTTCCGCCCGCTCCGCCCTCGTATTGCGAGGCAACCTTACCAACCACAGGTGCGGCAAGATTTCCCAACGCTTCGGCAATCGATGGTTGCCGGGGTGCGATCCGTACCGGTTCAGGGGCCAGACTTGCGGTGCGCACGGGCTTGGGCGCAGGGGCCGGCGCACGCAGCAGCGCGACATCCAAAGCCTCGGCCTGCGCGGCCAGCTTTTCCGCCTCGTCATTCAGCGACTCGGCACGTTCCAGATGATCCCGGCCCTCTTCGCGCCGCTTACCGGCAAGGTTCCAAAGTTCCTGTTCGCGTTGGCGCAGCGATGCAATCGCCGTTATCGCCTCGGTGCGGGCCGCCTCGGTGCGGGTGCGCAAATCACCGATTTCGCGCGTGCGCCGCTGGGTATCCCGCGCCTCGTGCGCCAGCGCAAGGCGCAGACCCGACAGAGCCGTGGCACTGCGCGCGGCGACAGTGGCGTCCCCGTCATGGGCAACAATGGCCGGGCCCTGCGCCTTTGACAGCGCAACAATCGCGGTAAAGGTCGCGGCGTGCCGGCGACGGCGGCTGTGCAGGTCATCGGTGGCATCCGCCTCGCTGCGCACCAGCGTCGCAAGCCGCTCGCGCGAGTCGCTGATGGCCGCTTCGAACCGCGTAATTTCCTTGGCGATTTCCTTCACGCGCGCTTCGTCGCGATCCGCCGCCTCCAGTGCTTCGCGGCCTTTGCTCTCGAAATCATCAGCGGCAGCCTTGCGTTCATCCGCGCCGATGGCCAGCATCGCGGCGCGCTCGTCATCGCTGACGGGCGAACCGAACCCGCCCTGCTGTGCCAGCGCAGCGGTCGAGAAGCTGAGACTGACAGCCAACGCGACAAAGCGCCGCTTAATTCGAAAAACCGGATTACCCATGACGACCCTCAACCAACAGTGACCGGCCCGTCATAGCATCCGGCTGCGCAACACCCAACATCGCCAGCAGGGTCGGCGCGACATCCGCCAGCCGCCCGCCTGTGGCCAGCCCCTCGCTGCGCCCGACCAGCCAGATCGGCACTTCGTTCAGCGTGTGCGCCGTGTGCGGACCGCCGGTTTCAGGGTCGATCATCATTTCGCAGTTACCGTGATCCGCCGTCACCAACATGGCGCCGCCCCGTGCGTTCACCGCATCAATGACCCGCCCCAAACAGGAGTCCACCGCCTCAACGGCTTCGATTGCCGCACCCAGATCGCCGGTATGCCCGACCATATCGGGGTTCGCGAAATTAACGACATAGAGGTCATGGACACTCGAATTGAGCGCCTCGATCAGCGCGCCCGTAACACCCGCCGCCGACATTTCTGGCTTCAGGTCATAGGTCTTGACCTTCGGACTGGGTTCCATGTGACGCTTTTCACCACTCAACGGGGTTTCGGCCCCGCCATTGAAAAAGAAAGTGACGTGCGGATATTTTTCCGTTTCAGCAAGACGGAATTGAGACAGCCCCGCCGCCTCGACCGTCTCGCCAAGTGTATCAGCAATCGGCTGTTTCGGAAACAGCGTCCGCATCCATGCGCTATGCGCTTCGGAATACTCGACCATGCCCGCTGTCGCGGCAAAGGCCACATCCCGGCGCGCAAACCCGTCAAATCCGGGTCCGGCCAGCGCATCGAGGATTTCCCGCGCACGATCCGAACGGAAATTCACCATCAGCAGACCGTCGCCGTCCCGCATTCCGGCATAACCGCCAACCACGGCAGGCTGAACAAACTCGTCGGTTTCGCCGCGCGCGTATGCCTCTGAAATCGCGGCCTCGGCATGGCTGACGGCAAGGCCCTTGCCCTCGACCATCGCGGCATGCGCCTGCTCGACACGCTCCCACCGGTTATCGCGGTCCATCGCAAAGAACCGTCCCGACACTGTTGCAATCGACGCCGCGGTATCGCCCAACCCCGCGCGCAGAGCCGCAAGGTCATCCAGCGCACTTTTTGGCGCAACATCACGGCCATCGGTGAACAGATGCAGCATCACGGGCACACCGGCATCCGCCACGGCCCGCGCACTCGCCGCCAGATGATCGGTATGGGCATGAACACCGCCGGGCGAGCACAGCCCCATGATATGCGCGGTTCCGCCGCTGGCCTTCAACGCATCGACAAAGGCGCGCAGCGCGTCATTCGTTTCGAACGAGCCGTCCTCAATCGCATTGTTAATTTTCGGCAGGTCCATCCAGACGACCCGTCCCGCCCCGAGGTTCATGTGCCCAACCTCGGAATTTCCCATTTGACCCTCGGGCAGGCCGACATCGGGACCACAGGTTTTCAACGTAGCCTCGGCGCACGTTGCGCGCAGATGGTCCAGCGTCGGCGTTTCCGCCAGCGCAACCGCATTACCGGTCCGTTCTTCACGCAGCCCCAGCCCATCCAGAATGATAAGCGCAACAGGCCGTGAAGCTCCGCTATTGTGACGGCTCGACGCCATTCAATCTTGCCCAGTTTTCTTATTGCTCAGACAGTAAGTAAAGACGCGGACTCCCGACGTCCAGCACTCCGGCAACCATTCTTTTACACCATACACTTCGGAACGGTTAACGAAGGGTGTCAGTTGCCGCGGTGATAGGGGTGGTTTGTCGCAATCGCCGCCGCGCGGTACAGTTGCTCTGCCACCATCGCCCGCACCATCAAATGCGGCCATGTCGCCTTTCCGAACGAGATCATCAGGTCGGCACGCTCTCGCAGCGCAGGCATATGCCCGTCCGCTCCGCCAATCAAAAAGCGGGCACAACGCACACCGTCGTCGCGCCAGTCGCATATCAGTTTGGAGAACGCTTCGCTCGGCAATGACTTTCCGCGCTCATCAAGAATGACGACCCGGTCTTCGGGGGCGATACGACCCGACAGCAGCGCGCTTTCCTCAGCTTGGCCCTTGCCGCGTGCATCCACCTCTTCGACCGTCAGAGGCCCCAGACCGATGCCGCGACCGGCGCCGTCAAAGCGTTTGACATAATCGTCGACCAGCGTCGCTTCAGGGCCGGGTTTAATCCGTCCGACGGCCCCGATAATCAGCTTCATTCACAGCCACGCACGGTCGTTAAGACGCCGCGGGCGTTGATGCGGGACCATCGCCATCCGGCAACCACATGCGCTCGAGGTTATAAAACTCGCGCACTTCGGGACGGAAGACATGCACAATGATATCACCGGCATCAATCAACGCCCAGTCGCCCTGATCCGCTCCCTCAAGCCGGGGAACAATACCGCCCTCGCGCTTCAGTTTTTCGACCAGCTTATCGACAATCGAGCCGACATGACGCGACGAACGCCCGCTCGCGACGATCATATGATCCGCAATCGCAGACTTACCGCTCAGGTCTATGGTGATGACATCAATGGCCTGATCGTCTTCCAGAGACGTCATGGCGATGTCCAGAAGGCCCTCGGAGAACTTTTGCCCGGCCTCATCGTTAAAGGCCGAACCGCCGATAGCACCGGGGTTATGGCCGGACGGCGCTGTAACAGCTCCGCTTTCGAGATGGATTGTCAGCTTTCAACTCCACAGAAACGGCGCAAAACGAAGATTTCATCCGCTACCGGTCCCCGATATATAGCGAAGAACCCGCCGTTTCGCAATTCACCAGTGCCGCTCCGGTTATGCGGACGGTCCGAACCCCGGCGCACAGCGGCACAGATCGCGCGGCAAACCGGTTCAGCGTTTGCCCTTCTCCAGATCCTCGCCCCAGCGTTTTGTATCCGGCGCGTCAAGGTCGAAAAGATCCAGCACCCGCCCGACCGTCTGGTTAACGATGTCATCAATGGTTTCGGGTTCCGAGTAAAACGCCGGAACCGGCGGATAGATAATCGCGCCGTTTTCGCTGGCCGCCGTCATCGACCGCAAATGCCCTGTGTGCAGGGGCGTTTCGCGCACCATCAGCACCAGACGCCGCCGTTCTTTCAGGACAACATCCGCCGCGCGGGTCAGCAGACCGGTGGTAACGCCGGACGCGATTTCGGACAGGCTGCGCATGGAACAGGGCGCGACGATCATTCCGAGCGTGCGGAACGAGCCGGAGCTGATCGCCGCGCCGACATCGCCCGCCCCGTAAGTATGATCCGCCAGTTCATTCAGCGCCTTTGGCTCAAGACCCAGCTCATAATGTGCCGTTAACCGTCCTGCCTGCGAGACGACCAGATGCGTCTCAACGCCGATCTCGCGCAACATTTGCAGCATCCGCACACCGTAAATAACGCCGGATGCGCCGCTAATTCCAATAATTATCCGTGGCTTACTTGGTGTATTCATAAATCTTTACACGAATTTGTTGCAATTTGGGACAACTCAGCATGTCAATAGTACATGACAACGATAAAAAAGTATGGTGACATAAAGTCCTCACAGCAAAGGAGAATGACGATGAGCCTGGTATCGCATGTCGAGGAACTCCAACGAAAACACCATACCCTGCAAACCGAGATCGAAGCGGTCGAGCGTCTGCCCGGAACGGATCATCTTGAAATTCTGACGCTCAAACGGAAAAAGCTGAAGCTGAAAGACGAAATCCGCCGTCTCGCTTCCTAGTCCCGCTACGCAAGTTTGTGTCGAACTCACTGCCCGCAGCACGCTGCGGGCATTTTTATTTCCCCGCTGCTTCAGGCGGTTGATTATGCGGCCTTTGGTTGCGCCGCTGCATGCCGGAAAAAACGGGTGATCCAGCGACCGAACATCTCGGAATCCGTCGGCCCGTCAATCCCCGCCAGCGCCGCATCCGCCCGTTCGGCTGGAATGGCACTGCCCCGGCGCAGGTTGATGATCCCCCGCTGGAACACGCCGTCAAATTCCGGATGAGGCTGCACAGACATTGCCGTCTCGCCATACGCCAGCGCGGCATAGGGGCAAAAGTCCGAACCCGCCAGAACCCGCGCACCCGGCGGCACCGCAACGACCTGATCCTGATGCATCGCATGAATCGCGATGGTCTCTTTCGGTTCGTCCATCCACTCGGGGCGTTCGCTCAGGGTATATTCGTGAATACCGCAGCCCCAGCCGCGCTCGGACTTTTCAACCTTACCGCCCAACGCCTCCGCCATGATCTGGTGGCCGAAGCAGACCCCGACCATCGGCGTGCCGTCCGCATGGACAGCGCGCAAAAACGACTTGAGCGGTTCGATCCACGCATGATCTTCATAGACGCCATGGCGCGAGCCGGTGACAATCCAGCCCTCGGCCTCATGGGGAGAGGCGGGAATTTCGTGCTTTTCATTCACATCCCAGAGCGAGACGGAAAAGGCCGGATCGGCAGCCTTCAGCATCCGCTCGAACATCGTGACGTAGGGCCCGTGTTGACCGATCAACTCGGGCGCCACCGTTCCGGTCTGCAGGACACCGATCTTCACGGCTGATTACTCGCCGTTAGTCGCGAGATACGCGATGACATTTGCGCGGTCATCTTCTTTACGAAGGCCGCCAAACGCCATCTTCGTGCCGGGCATGTAGTCCTTTGGCTTCGTCAGAAAGGCGTCAAGCTCGGCTGGTGTCCACTTTTTCCCCTCGGCCATCGCGGCCTTAAAGCCGTCGCTGTATTTGGTAAAGCTCTCAACCGAACCCTGAACCCGTCCGACAACATTGGTCAGATTCGGACCCACCGCGTTTTTCGCGCCTTCGCCAATCTTGTGGCAAGCCCGGCATTTGCGGAACACTTTCGCGCCGGCCTTGGCATCACCCGCAATGCTGGCAACGGCAACGGGCGCGGCTGCTGCAACAGCGGCGGCGGCCGGGGCAGCAACCGCAGGCTCTTCAACCTTCACTTCGGCAGCCTCGGCAACCGCTGGCTCCTCAACCTTCACTTCGGCAGCCTCGGCAACTGCTGGCTCCTCAACCGTAACTTCGGCAGCCTCGGCCACCGCTGGCTCCTCAACCGTCACTTCGGCAGCCTCGGCCACCGCTGGCTCCTCAACCGTCACTTCGGCAGCCTCGGCAACCGCAGGCTCCTCAACTTTCACTTCGGCAGCTTCAGCAACCGCAGGCTCCTCAACCTTCTCTTCGGCAGCCTCAGCAACCGCAGGCTCCTCAACCTTCACTTCGGCAGCCTCGGCAACTGCAGGCTCCTCAACCTTCACTTCGGCAACCTCAGCAACCGCAGGCTCCTCAACTTTCACTTCGGCAGCCTCGGCAACCGCAGGCTCCTCAACCTTCTCTTCGGCAGCCTCAGCGACAGCAGGCTCCTCAACCTTCACTTCGGCAGCCTCAGCAACCGCAGGCTCCTCAACCTTCACTTCAGCAGCCTCGGCAACTGCAGGCTCTTCAACCTTTACTTCGGCAACCTCAGCAACAGCAGGCTCCTCAACCTTTACTTCGGCCACCTCGGCGACAGCAGTTTCTTCAACTGCCTTCACTGCCGTTTCAGCGACAGCAGGTGCAGCCGCCGCCTCGGCCTGTTTCGATTCCGCATAGGCAACCGCGTTCAGGCGTGCCTGCTCTCCGGCAGAGGCCGCGAACATCCACGCGACACCCAGCAACACAACGGTCCCGACGGCTCCGGCAATCAGAATTGGCTTTGCGGACTTGTCAGACATAGAATTCTCTCCTTCTCGCGCGGCGCAACGCGCGCGCAGCGTATTCTTTGGCGGGGAATGTAGCCAATACCGCCGCCGGGGCAAGCGCCTCCGCGAAGTAAAGAGTCGCAGGGCCGTTTCCGCGCAGATACCGGCGGTTATCAGCGCGGCGGGTTAACGAATTATTCTTTCAGAAATTCGGCCAAAGGCCGCCAGACCGCATCAACGGCGGTGGTCCCGACCACCATGCCGATATGGCCGACTCCCGCCTGCAACAATCGTGCATTGGCCAGCGCCTCAGCCAACGGTTCCGACGCCGCCCGCCTGACGACCGTATCGCGCTGCGCCGAAACAACCAGCGCGGTCTTTGCAACCGCCGACACATCAAAGGTTAATCCGTTCGGGGCCCACTTTTTTTTACGAGGGGCATCGTCGGTGACCCATTCCAAAAAGCACTCGCGCCCGACTCGGCTGGACAGCGGAATGCCGTTATTCAACCAATCCTCCACGGCAACAAACCGGCGTGCCTCGGGGCTGGCAGGATCCAGTGCGGCAAATCGGCGGAACTTACTGACGCCTGAACTCATGTCGCGCAGAGCAAAGAACGACTGCGTCATCTGCGGCGGGATCACCCCGAACAGCATCTCCATACTCTCCAGCGTATTCACAACCTCGGTCCGGCGTTCGCGCATCGCGCTATGTTCAGGAAAGGCCGAGAAATCCCACGGTGCGCCCAACGTCGCAATCCGGCCTACGCCACCTCCCTTGCGTTGTGCCAGCGCCAGCATCAGCGGGCCGCCCATACAATACCCGACCAGATGGGCAGGGGCGGCACACAGGCGGTTCACAACCTCCAACGCGGGGATCAGACGCCGCTCCAGATAATCACCCAGCCCAAATCCGCGCTCCTCGGCACCGGGTGCGCCCCAATCGATCTGAAACACACGAAACCCCTGCCGCGACAGCCAGCGCAGGGGCGACAGGCTCGGGGACATGTCCATAATATACGCGCCGTTGACCAGCGAGGGGATGGTCAGAACCGGCGGGCCGGACCCGCCGAAATCCAACAGCCTGACCGAACCGCACCGCCACGCAACCGGCGCATCGGGGGCGGCTCTGCGAAACGGGTGCGTGCGGTATTGCTCCATCCCGGAAAGGGTTTCCGCCGCCTCGTTTAGCGCCGCCAGCGCAAGAGCCGGATCAGCCGGGGCAGTACCCAGCCCCGACCGCTTGATCGTCTGCGCGTGCAGATACACCATCAGAGAATAGGCGCCGTCGCGGCGAAAGGCGGGGGCGGGCCGCGCACAATGGCCCGCTTGCGTATCACAGCGCCCGCCGGTTTGCGGGGCGTCGTTTCCGCTGTCCTCGCACCTTTTCATGGCCCTGTTGTACGACAGGAAAGCCCTGAAAGCACAACATAGTGTCGGGCTTGCCGCGGGTTTTCATGTTGTGCTGCGGCAACGCAGGTGCAACAGTCGTAGGGAAATACTGCCTTGCACGTTATAAGCGATGCAGCATTGGGAGGGAATCAATGGCAACCGCTGCGAACAAATCCACCGGAAACACCGCGTCGGGCGACACTGAAAAGCCTGCACCGGTCACGATAAAAAAATACGCCAACCGCCGACTCTACAACACGGCAACCAGCAGTTACGTGACTCTCGATTCGCTGGCTCAAATGGTCAAGGACGGCGAGGAATTCTCGGTGTTCGACGCCAAGTCGGGCGATGACATCACCCGTTCGGTCCTGACGCAGATAATCTTCGAGGAGGAGGCAAAGGGCGAAAACCTGCTGCCGATCAATTTCCTGCGCCAGCTTATCGGGTTTTACGGCAACGGCATGCAAAGCTTTGTGCCCAGCTATCTTGAAATGAGCCTTGAGAGCCTGTCAAAACAACAGGAAGAAATCGGACGCGCGTTCGGCGGCGAGGCGGCGGTCAATGCCATGAAGACCATGACCCAGAAAAACGCCGACATCTTTCAGAACGCGATGAAGATGTTCGATCCGTTCAGCGGCGTGGCCATGCCCTTCGGCGTGCAACCCGATCCCCAGGCAGAACCCGAACCGGCCAAGGCGGGCAAGGCCAGCGACGAGGAACTGCAGGACCTGCGCGCCCAAATGGAAGAAATGCGCAAAACGCTGGAGGCGATGGATAAGAAAACTTAGGCGGTCCCCAGATCGACTAAGGTTTCGTCCGCAGTGCAGGCCCCCGACCAATACCGATCCCCTAACATCAGGTGAAGGTTACAACAGAGGGTGGCGCGGAAGGCGGGCAGACGTTGCGTTTCGGTGCGACGGTCCCGTCTCACCAACCGGGGTCGCATCGCAGACCAAAAAGGAAGTTACCCCTCTTCCCACCTATGCTAACCCACAGCCATGAGCACCCCGCCCCCCATCCGCCAACTGTCCGAGGGCGTCGTCAACCGTATCGCGGCGGGCGAAGTTATCGAGCGGCCTGCGGCAGTGGTCAAAGAGCTGGTGGAAAATGCGCTTGATGCCCATGCCGCCCGCATCGACATCGCCATCCGTGACGGCGGGCGCACGCTTATCCGCATCACCGATGACGGCCACGGCATGCACGCCGACGACCTGCCGCTCGCTCTCACCCGCCATGCAACGTCAAAGACCGACGGCGCGGATCTGCTCGCCATCCATTCGTTCGGATTTCGCGGTGAAGCTCTGCCCTCCATCGGGTCCGTGTCGCGCCTGTCGATCACCTCGCGCGTTGCGGGGGGAGAGGCCGCGCGCATCCGCTGTGACGCGGGCGATCTGAGCGGCGTTGAACCGGCGGGCCATCCGCCCGGAACCACGGTCGAAGTACGCGATCTTTTCTTTGCCACCCCCGCGCGGCTCAAGTTCCTGAAATCCGAGCGCGCCGAAACGCAGGCGGTGGCCGAGGCGGTCCGCCGTCTCTCCATGGCCCATCCGCAGGTTGGCTTCACCCTGACCGACGGCGAGCGCAGCGTGTTCAAGGCTCGCGCAGAAACCGGCGATCTGTTCGACGCCCGCCGCGCGCGGCTGGTCGCGGTCATGGGCCGCGATTTTGCCGACAGCGCGCTGACAATCGATGCCGAACGCGAGGGGCTGCACCTGACGGGCTATGCCTCGGCGCCGACCGACCATCGCGCGACAGGACAGGCGCAGCATCTGTTCGTCAATGGCCGGCCCGTGCGCGATAAGCTGTTGGTTGGTGCAGCGCGCGGAGCCTATGCTGATGTATTTCCGCGGGGCCGCCATCCGGCGCTGGTGCTGTTTCTCGACCTTGATGCCCAGCGCGTCGATGTAAACGTGCATCCTGCCAAGACCGAAGTTCGGTTCCGCGATGCCGGCGCCGTGCGCGGATTGATCGTCGGCGCATTGCGTCAGGCGCTGGCGGACTCCGGCCACCGTGCGCCCGCGTTAGGTCAGATCGGCTCGCTCGGCAATGATGCGGCGGCCCCTTCGTTCGCGGGCGGGGCGGGCCGGTCGCAATACGCCTACCGCCCGCCTGCCCCGCTGGCGCACGGCGTCGCCGAGGCCGCGACAGCCTTCCAGCGCCCGCAATCCGAACTGAACGTCGGCGGCTGGGCCGCGCCGGAAACGGCTGACACCGAGGCCCCCGCCGAGGGCGATACCGCGCTGGATTATCCCCTCGGCGTTGCCCGCGCCCAAATTCACGAAACCTATATCGTCGCCCAGACCCGCAACGGCATGATCCTCGTCGATCAGCACGCCGCGCACGAGCGCCTTGTTTACGAGCGGATGAAGAACGCCCTCGCCGCCACCGGCGTTGCGCGCCAGGCTCTGCTGATCCCCGAGATTGTCGAATTGCCGCCCGGCACGGCGGATGCCCTGCTCGCAGAAACCGAGACGCTGATGAAGTTCGGCCTCGTCATCGAAAGCTTTGGTCCCGACACCCTATCGGTCCGCGAAACGCCCGCGATGCTGGGGACGCTCGACACGGCCAGTCTGATCCGCGATCTGGCCGACGCACCGGACGCCCTTGGCGATGCAAACGCACTCGATGTGAAGCTGCGCCATGTCTGCGCAACGATGGCCTGCCACGGTTCGGTGCGCGCCGGACGCCGTCTGAACCTCGCCGAGATGAACGCACTTCTACGTGAGATGGAATCAACGCCAAACTCTGCAACCTGCAATCACGGTAGACCGACTTCAGTCGCCTTGTCTTTGGCCGAGGTTGAACGCCTGTTCGCACGCCGTTGAGTCTGCAAACGGAATTGCGATAAAATCACTTTTTATTCGCTTTACATCTACTATTTGTCTTAACTTATCCACACAACTTATCGTTAAAGGAGAATTTACCCCATTTTTGTTCACTTGGGGCACGGTCGATCATCGACGTGGCGAAACCGGACGGGCCGCGCTAGTTACCTAAAAAACAAGTCAGGTTTCCATGTCCAGAATGCCATCGAACCACCCGAACCGCGTCGCCCTCGCGAACGAGCTTCATGCGCGGCCCTTTGCGCTGATCAAACCGCCCTGCCGGGTTTCGTCGCTCGCAACAACCTGCAGTCCGGACAAGATCGCCGAGGTGCGGGCGCATCTGATTGCCTTGTGCGACCGCTTCGGAACCCCGCATCCCGCCGAGGGCGCGCCGCAGTTTCTTGCCGATTTCGGGCGGTTCCGGATCAAGTGGGAGCAGCATACCGAGTTTGTTGTCCTGATGGTGATGACCGGCCCGCCCTCCGCCGGTTCGGTGGCGTTCGACTCGCCTGCGCTGGATTTGCTGCCGCGCGACTGGGTCGAGGCCATCCCCGGAGAAATCCTCGCCGCTGTTCATGTCCACTGCGAGACACGGGGGCCGGAGTTTTCGATCGACGACGTTTCCGTCCCCCCGCATCTCGCGCCGCTCTTTAACCGGCAAAGCCTTGTCGGCGGCAGTGTGTTTGACGATCAGGCGCGGTTCTGGGGCGATTTTCGCATTCACGAAGATGGCTTTATGCGCTTCGCCGTGCAATGCGAGGCGGATTTTCAGGAAGCGTTGCTGGGCCGCGTGATTCAACGGCTGATCGAAGTCGAAACGTATCGCGCCGCGTCTATGCTCGCGTTGACCGACGCACGCGGGGTCTGGCCACGCCTGAACGAGATTGACGCCGCGCTCGCGAACGCCACCGGCGGCATCGGCGGTAATGAACCCGATGCCGAGCGCATCGTGCTGGACCGCATTACCGAAATGTCCGCGCAGATCGAACAGATTACCGCTGCAAACGCCTTTCGTCTCGACGCCGCCCGCGCCTATTCGGCCATCGTCTGGCGACGGATTGAAGTCCTGTCGGCCCAGCCGATTACGGGCCTCATCGACCTGCGCGCCTTTATGATGCGCCGTTATGATCCGGCAATGAACAGTTGCGAAGCCACCCGCGCGCGCCTCGCCACACTATCCGAACGCGCGACGCGCGCCGCCACCCTGCTGCGAACCCGTATTGATGTCGCACTTGAGGAGCAAAACCGCGAACTCCTCGCCTCGATGAACGCCCGCAGCGCAACCCAACTGCGCCTTCAGGAAACGGTCGAGGGGTTTTCGGTTGTCGCGATCAGCTATTACGCCGTCAGTCTGGTTGCCTTGCTCATCGCGCCACTGGCCAAGAAAATCGGGCTGTCGGGGGATTGGACCAAGGCCGCCGTCGTCATACCCGTGCTGCTGTTGGTCTTTCTGTTCATCCGCCGCGTCAAGGCGCGGGCGATGAAGGACGGGTTGGACGAGGGCAAAGGCTGACTGGCGACCGGCCCGCGCCGGTACACCAGTCAAACAACGTCTTAGATATCCAGATTCTCGACACTCAGCGCATTGTCCATAATGAACTCGCGGCGGGGTTCCACCACGTCGCCCATCAGGTTTGAGAAAATCTGATCGGCTTCGTCGGCATGCTCGACACGCACCTGCAAGAGAGTGCGGGCCTCCGGGTCGAGGGTGGTTTCCCAGAGTTGGTCGGCGTTCATCTCGCCAAGACCCTTATACCGTTGCAAAGCAACACCGCGTTCGCCCTCGATCATCACCGCGTCAATCAAATCAGACGGAGAGCGCACCGTCGTTTTCTTTTCCTTGCGTTCAAAGGTCGATGCCTCGGCATAGGTCTCGTCGAGACTGCCGGCCAGTTCGTGCAATTTACGCGCTTCGGCAGAATTGAGCATCGTACCGTCAAGCGTCCGCGTCTCGGTGACACCGCGCACGGTGCGCATAAAGCGGATACCGCCCTCGGCATTCGGCGACCCCGCCCAACCGCGCTCGGTTTCGGGCGCGATGATGTTGAGCCGTTCGGCAATTTTATCGGCAAGGGCCTGTGCCTGCTTCGCATCGGACAGCACCTCGGGGTCCAGCGCACCCGCAATCGCGGCCTGCTCCATCACAAAGCGCGGCAGGGATGGCGGCAGATTGCTCATCAGCGCCTTCACCCGGCGTGCCTCTTCAACAACGCGTTTCAGGTCGGGACCGGCCAGCACTTCGCCATTCGCCAGCGTCATACCCGCACCGTCGATCCCGCTGTCGAGCAGATAATCCTCAAGGCTGCGCTGGTCCTTCAGATAGACCTCGGACTTGCCCCGCGCGACCTTATACAGCGGCGGTTGCGCGATATAGAGATAACCGCCGTCGATCAACTCGGGCATCTGGCGATAGAAGAACGTCAGCAGCAGGGTACGGATATGCGCGCCGTCGACATCGGCGTCAGTCATTATAATGACCTTGTGATAGCGCAGTTTTTCAATGTCGAACTCGTCCCGCCCGATCCCCGCGCCCAGCGCGGTAATCAGCGTGCCGATCTCCTGGCTTCCCAGCATCCGATCAAAACGCGCGCGCTCGACATTCAGAATTTTACCGCGCAGAGGCAGCACGGCCTGATTGTTCCGGTTGCGGCCCTGCTTGGCCGAACCGCCAGCCGAGTCGCCCTCCACGATGAACAGTTCGGATTTCGTCGGGTCTTTTTCCTGACACTGTGCCAGCTTGCCGGGCAGCGAGTTAATGTCCTGCCCCTTCTTGCGGGTCAGTTCGCGGGCCTTGCGCGCGGCCTCGCGGGCCTGCGCCGCTTCGACAATTTTCATCACGACACTGCGCGCATCCTTGGGATTTTCTTCAAACCACTCGGACAGTTTTTCGTAGATCATGCCTTCCACAGCTGGGCGGACTTCGGACGACACGAGTTTTTCTTTGGTCTGGGACGAAAATTTCGGGTCCGGCACTTTCACGGAAAGAACACAGGTCAGACCCTCACGCGCATCCTCGCCGGACAGCGTGACCTTTTCCTTGGACGCAATGCCCGAAGAACTGGCGTAGTTGTTCATCACGCGGGTCAGCGCCCCACGGAAACCGGACAAGTGCGTGCCGCCGTCGCGCTGGGGAATATTGTTGGTGAAGGCCAGAACGTTCTCGTGATATCCGTCATTCCACCACATCGACGCCTCGACGGTGATGCCGTCTTTCTCGCCGCGCACGGTGATCGGCGGTTCAAAGATCGGGGTTTTCGAGCGGTCGAGATACCGGCAGAACGCTTCGACCCCGCCCTCGTAGAACAGCTCGGACTCGACATGCTCGGCACTGCGCTCGTCACGCAGTTTGATCCGGACACCCGAGTTCAGGAACGCCAACTCGCGCAGGCGATGCTCAAGCGTTTTGAAATTGTATTCCGTCATCGTGAAAGTGTCGGCGGAGGCGTGGAAGGTCACGCGCGTTCCTTTGCGTCCGTCCTCGGCAGGGCCGACCACCTCGAGCGGCTTGACGGTATCGCCATGCTCGAAACGGCAGATATGTTCCTTGCCGTTCCGCCAGATCGTCAGCTCCAGCCAGTCGGACAGGGCGTTGACCACCGACACGCCGACCCCGTGCAAACCGCCGGACACCTTGTAGGAGTTCTGGTCGAATTTACCGCCCGCGTGCAGTTGGGTCATAATGACTTCGGCGGCGGAAATTCCCTCTTCCTCGTGGATATCAACGGGGATGCCGCGACCATTATCATCCACCATGACAGAACCGTCAGGGTTGAGCACGACCATAACCCGGTCAGCGTGACCGGCCAGCGCCTCGTCAATCGCGTTGTCCACGACTTCATAGACCATATGATGCAGGCCGGACCCGTCATCCGTATCGCCGATATACATTCCCGGACGCTTGCGAACCGCCTCTAGTCCGCGCAGCACCTTGATGCTATCCGCACCGTAGGTTTCAGGGTCCACCCCTTCGGGAATCATATCTTCAGCCATTAAATTTCTTTCTCGTCCGGTAACGCGCTTGACGCCCGCAAACCCTAGGCTCTGGGCGGTAAATTGTCCAAGGTTTTACGGGGTTTCAGCCACGACTGCAGGACATTCACAGCCCTCTGGCCCCAGCCGGATAAACAGCAGCCGGAGCGCACCGCAAGCACCTCGCACGAAAGCTAAAATATCTTTTTTATAACAAATTCTTAAAAGAATATCCGCATCAGAAAAAGAGTGCGCTTTCTCGCACCGCCCGCGCCCGCGAACTCTGCCGATGCGATACGACGTATGCACAGCATTCCGGTGAATAGAGTAAGCCGCCGCAGAAGCATCCTTAAAGTTGTCAGAACTTGGATACGAATTCTAACAATAAATTAATGATCTTCAGCACGTTATGCAGCCGCGCGTGTATCAGACTACACTGTGGAGTTATCAGCTTTGAGCTGCGAATTGGACAACTTGCCGGCCGGCACTTTCGGAAGATTATCCGACAGGCTGACCACGGCTGTCTGGATTTTCGACTTCGACCTCTTCCGCGTCATCTGGGCAAATGCCGCGGCTTTGAAAGTCTGGAATGCGGAAACACGCGAAGAACTCGCCGCCCGTGACCTCTCCGAAGACATGTCGGACAGCGTCGAAACGAGGCTGAGGCAGTATCAGGCGGATTTCGCTGAACCGAACGCAAGCTTCAACGAAATCTGGACGCTCTATCCGAACGGCCAACCGCAAACCCTGAACGTCAATTTCGCCGGTATAACGCTGGAAGACGGACGGCTGGCGATGCTGTGCGAGGGCACGGTCGAGCAGGCACGCGAGCCGGAAGCCATCCGCAGCGCGCAGGCGTTGCTGCATACGCCAGTCAAAATATCGCTTTTCGGGATAAACGGCGAGGCTCTGTATCACAATCCGGCGGCACGCAGTTCACGCATCGACGGACGGGGCGGACTGACCGATCACTTCTCCAACCCACGCCATGGCCGGGAATTTTTCGAGGCGCTCAAGGTGTCGAAATCCGACAAGACAGTGGCGCGGGTCAAAACCACAGACGGCACGCGCTGGCACGAAATCAGCGGCATTTGCTGTCGCGACTCCGTCACGGGGGCCGAGGCGTATCTGATCAGCGAACTGGATGTCACCGATCTGAAAGAGGCCGAAGAACGCGCCGAGCGCGCCGACCGCGCCAAGTCGGAATTTCTGGCGAATATGAGCCACGAACTTCGGACACCGTTGAACGCAATCATCGGATTTTCCGACTTCATCATCTCCGGCAGTATGGCCGGGTCTGTGCCGCCCAAATACACGGAATATGTCGGCGACATCCATGACAGCGGGCAACACCTGCTCCAGCTTATCAACGACATTCTCGATATCGCGAAGATTGAAACGGGAGAAATGCCGCTTCACCTCGAAGAGGTCCCGATCGACGAGGCGTTCAATGCGATGGAACGGACAATCGGGCCTCAAGCCCGCAAAAAGCGTGTTGTCCTGGATATCGCCTCGACACACGGATCCCTGACGATCAAAGCGGATGTCAGGCGCTTCAAGCAGATTTTGCTCAACCTGCTGAGCAATGCGATCAAATTCACCGATGACGGCGGTACGGTGACGCTTCGCGCCGAACTGCGCGATAAGTTTGTTGCGGTCATTGTCGAAGACACCGGCATCGGGATGAATCCCGACGAGGTGTTGGAATCGCTCAAACCCTTCCGGCAGGTCGATAATTCAATCACCCGCCGCTACGAGGGGACGGGCCTTGGCCTGCCCCTGAGTAAAAATCTGGCCGAAAGCCAAGGCGGTACGCTCGAAATATCGTCCCAACCGGGACGCGGTACGGCGGTCACGGTCACAATCCCGACCAACATCGTTGCCGAGGCCCAGCGCGTCTGCGCCTGATCCTCCACCCTAATTCCACGCCCGCGTAAATACATACAGCGTCCGCACGCTGCGGCGATTGACTAACCACCAAACCTCTGCAATCATTACTGAATTCTTAATGGTTTGTTTTTGAGGTGTGCGTCATGGAAACCTTGTTTTCATTGGTACTGGGTCTCTCTCTTTTGATCGGATTTCTGATTCTCAGCTTTGCCTGACCGGATCGAACGGCTGAACAACCGACCCGTTTTGTGTCTCTGACACAGTAAACCGCTGGGCCTGCCCGCCCAGCGCATCGAACAGCGCCCATTCCGTCCCCGTCATCCACGCCTGCACACCCATTGCCTCGATTTCGGCAAACAGCAGCGCGCGACGGTCCGCATCAAAATGCGCGGCGATTTCATCCAGCAATAATATCGGAGGCGCACCGGTTTTCGCTGTTAACGCCCGCGCATTGGCGAGGATCAAGCTGACAAGCAGCGCCTTTTGCTCTCCGGTGGAACACGCCGAGGCCGGCGTGTCTTTGGCCGCATAGCGCACGGAAAGGTCGCTGCGATGCGGGCCGAACAACGTACGTCCAGCCGCACCATCGCGCCCGCGCCCGTCGAATAACAGCGCGCGGTATCGTTCCGTATCCGGCGCTTCGGTCTCGAATGCGCCCTCCAGCGCGACATCGGCGCGGGGAAACGCACTCGCATCATCCTGCGCGCCCAGCAGTCCCGTCAGTGCGGCGCGGCGGCCTGCGGCCATACCCGTCCCCGCCTCAACCATCTGCGCCTCGAGCGCACCCAGCCAGCGCGGATCGTTCACCCCGTCTTTCAACAGCCGGTTGCGGTCGCGCATCGCCTTTTCGTACCGGGAGGCATGCTCGGCATGCTCCGGAAAAAAACTCAAGGCGATCCGGTCGAGAAAGCGCCGTCGCTCTGCCGGCCCCTCGACGAAGACCCGATCAAGCGCGGGAGTCAGCCACAAAATACGTGCAACCCTGCCCAGCGATAGAACAGAGACCTGTTTTTCGTCGCGTTTTGCTGTCCGGCGCTGCTCGAACTCTGCCCCGGTCCACAACACCGTCGGGTCGGAGGGCGTATCCATCGTCGCTGTGACCGACCAGCCGACGGCAGCCTGCGCGCGCGCAAAGTCCGCCGGTAGCGCGCGGCGCAACCCTCTGCCGGGGGCCAACAACGACACAGCCTCCAGGATATTGGTCTTTCCCGCGCCGTTCGGTCCCGCCAGCGCAATCGCATTCGCGCCGACGTCAAGATCAGCACGGGCATAAGACCGAAAGGCGATGAGCCGGAGGGTGCGGATGGCAAGGGTCACACAGAGCTTTCTATGCGACCGGAGCCGAACCGCCAAGCAGGCGCAACGATGCAATCAACGCGCACGAACGAACGGATGAACCGCGCTACACCCGCATCGGCATGACGACATAAATCACATTGTCGTCGCCCGCCTCGCGCACGAGAGTCGGCGCGGCGCTGTCGGCAAATTCAAACAGCGCATTCTCGCGCTCGATCTGTCCGGCAATCTCGGTCAGGTACTTGGCGTTAAAACCAATCGACATCGGCTCGGACGCATACGCGACGACCATTTCCTCGTCGGCTGTCCCGCTCTCGGGAGAGTTGACGGACAGCGTCAGCTTGTCCTCTTCCAGTTCCAGCTTTACCGCCCTTGATTTCTCGGAACTGACCGTCGCAACGCGGTCCACGGCAGAGGCAAACATCTTGGCGTCCACGGTCAGCGTCTTGTCGTTTCCGACCGGGATTACGCGCGTATAGTCGGGGAACTGGCCGTCGATAACCTTCGACGTCAGGACCATCCGGCCACACGAAATGCGGATCTTTGCCTCGGAGACGGCGATCTGGGCAACCGCGTCCGCGTCTTCGAGCAGCTTGCCGAGTTCCGCCACGGTTTTACGGGGCACAATGACGCCGGGTGCATCTGCTGCGCCATTCGGCAAGGGCATATCCACACGCGCCAGACGGTGGCCGTCGGTGGCAACGGCGCGCAGGTTATCGTCAATGACATGCAGATAGACTCCGTTGAGATAATAGCGCGTCTCTTCGGTCGAAATCGCAAAGCGTGTTTTGTCGAACAGGCGGTTCAACTCTCCGGCGGTCATTTCAAAATGATGACCGTATTCCGACGAGGCCATGACCGGATAATCCGACGAGGGCAACGTCGCGAGCGCGAAACGCGATCGCCCCGAACTTACCGTCAGCCGCCCGTCCTCGACGTTCAGAGACAGCGACACCTCGGACCCGTCGGGCAGCTTGCGGACAATTTCGTACAATGTCTGCGCGGGCGCGGTAACCGCACCGGCGGTTTCGACCTTGGCATCCATTGTTTCAACTGCTTCGATATCCAGATCGGTCGCGGTCAATGCCAGTGATCCGCCCTCTGCCTTCAGCATCAGGTTTGATAGAATCGGGATCGTGTTGCGCCGCTCAACAACGCTTTGCACATGGCTGAGCGATTTCAACAGGGCTGCGCGTTCTGCTGTGACCTTCATCCCGAAACCTTTTCATCGTCGTCATTCGTGGGAGGCGGACCCTAAAGCACTCGGTTAACAGCGTCGAGTCTGCCTATGCAGCCCGCAGATTATAGGTGGCGGCGCGGAATGGGACGAGCATCAGGACGGTGATCGACAGTTTCACAGCCCAATCAACCAGCCCGTAATTCCACCAACCCTCAAAGCCCGACGCATAAAAGGCCAGCGTCCAGAACAGCACGCTGTCCACGGTCCCGGCGATCAACGAGGATACAAGCGGTGCTTTCCACCAGACACCGTCCCGCATCCGGTCAAACAGCGAGACATCGAGCATCTGCGCCACCAGAAACGCGACGCCCGAGGCAATGGCGATGCGCGGCTCGGCCAGATACCACGACAGCGCGACACCGAACACAAATCCGACGGCAATAACCCGGCGCGCGGCACTCGGCCCGTAAACGCGGTTCATCATATCCGTTACCAGAAAGGCAACCGGATAGGAGAACGCCGCCCATTGGACATAGTCACTGAACGCAAAGCCCGTCGCCGCGTTCATATCAACCCCGAAGATGCTGGTAACCGGAATCGTCACCAGATAATTCGAGGCCGCGACAATCAGCGCCATCGCGAGAATGCCTGCAAGAACCTGAGGGCTTGTCCAGCCGTAGCGCGTTTGAGTATGCATCGGGAAATATCCGGTTTTCGGGGTGATCCGCGCGTCTAGCACCCGAAGTCGACAGGAGCAAGAGCAGCAGGAGCCAGAAATGCCTAACGTCACCGTCGCTTTTGAAAACCCGACAAACCCCGACCTCGCCGCGATGCATGACGCCCGCATAGAATTCAGCCTAGACGGCTATGCCCCCGAAGATTGCTTCACGCCTCCGGTCGCCGCGCTCGGGAATACGGACATGCGGTTCCGCGTGGCGCGCCTTGGCGGGCAGGCGGTCGGGATGGCCGCCCTCCGGCTTGACGACGGCTGGGGCGAGATCAAGGCCGTCTTCGTCGATCCACAGGCAAGGGGAAAGGGCGTCGCCCGCGCGCTGATGCTGGCGTTGGAGGAAACGGCAAGGTCGGAAGGGCTAACGAAGCTCCGTCTCGAAACCGGCAATCTGCACAAAGATGCGCTTGTCTTTTATCCGCGTCTCGGCTGGGTTGAAATCCCGCGTTTTGACCCCTACCCCGAGAACGATACCAGCATCTATTTCGAAAAGGACGTATGATGCGCTGGCCATGGCTAATCGCCCTACTCGGGCTCGCTGCGTGCGATGACACACCGGAGGTAAACGTCGAGCGCGCAGCCGGTACACTGCGGATCGCAACCTACAACACCCACCTCGCGCGGGGCGAGGCAGGCAAGCTTGTCGCCGAACTGCGGGACGGTTCTGCGCAGGTCGATGCCGTTGTGCGCGTGATTGCGGCAGCGGACCCTGACATTCTGCTGATTAACGAACTGGACTACGATGCCGACCGCGAGGCGCTGGCCCTGTTTCAGGAGCGGCTGGCAGCGGCGGGCGTCGATTATGCCTTCAGCTTTGTTGCACCGGTCAATACCGGCAAGCCGACGCGGCTTGATCTGACAGGGGACGGTAAGGATTACGGGCCTGAAAACGCACAGGGATGGGGCGTTTTCGAGGGACAATTCGGCATGGCAATCCTTTCGCGCCTGCCAATCCTCAGCGATCAGGTCCGCACATTCGCCGGTCTGCGCTGGAGCGAGATGCCCGGCAACCTCTATCCGCTGGATTATTTCCCCGAGGTGGCGCTCGACGTGCTGCGCCTTTCGTCAAAAAGCCACTGGGACGTGCCGGTCAAAGCGGGAGGCACGACGCTGCATCTGCTCGCCAGCCACCCGACCCCGCCGGTTTTCGACGGCGAGGAGGACCGAAACGGAAGACGGAACCACGACGAGATCCGGTTCTGGGCCGATTATATTGACGGTAAAGAATGGATGCTGTCGGATCAGGGCACACAGGGCGGGTTACCCGCCGACGCTGCCTTCGTCGTCATGGGCGACCTGAATAACGATCCTGAAAACGGGGATGGGCGTCACGAGGCGATTAAGGCTCTGATTTCCCATCCCCGCATCCGCGATGCCGCGCCGACCGGATCCGCCGGCACGGCGACCGCTGATTTTGACGCGGTCGGCAGGCTGCGCGTCGATTATGTCTTACCCTCTGCAAACCTTAACACACGCGGATCGGGTGTTCTTTGGCCCGCCGAGGGTGATCCGCTGCACACGGTTGCGGCCAGCGCCTCGGACCACCGTTTGGTGTGGGTCGATATCGAGCTGCCTCAGGGCATGAAATAAGTCTTACTTGGCACGATAATCGCTTTGATCACGACACACATCCTGTTGAAGACCTCCCCCGGCCTTTAACGTGATCGACCTGCAGAAGCAGTGAAACTCCCGGATCAGAAGTCCGGGAGTTTTTTTTCGTCCGCAGCCCGGCAAGGCCGCGGACGTCGCTTTGAATGCGGGGAACTCAAGTGTGATCCGGACATCCGGGCTTATGATGGGGGGCGACCTTCAGTCCGCCCGAATACCGAACCACGGGCATCGCTCCGCAACCATCATGCCGCACAAACCACGCAGGCCATCCGCCCTTCTCGTCCGTACATCGAATAGTTAACTGGCACACAACTGGAATAAACCCGCTGAACGGGTACAGCGGAGAGGGTTTGGACAGATGCCGGTTAATGAATTCGAGCGGGATGAAATCGCTGAATATGCAGCGCTTTTGTATGGCCCGAACTGGCGGAGTACGCTTGCGGAAAACTTGAATATCACAAGAAAACAGCTTGTTATGACGCTGGCATCCGATGATCCGGTCCCTGAATACATTACCGCTCCCTTCATATCCCTGATTGAAAAACATCTGTACCGGCAGACAGAAACGATGCGAAAAATCGAAAACCGCCTGCAGTCAATTCGCGGACAACGCGTTAACCATCAGCAACCTTAACCTGCAGAAAATGACTTTTCGGGGCGACCGCCCAAGGGCTTTTCACGACCGGCGAATTGCATATCGATATCAGTTATGAGTCCGAATATGCGACTCGATCTGTCATATCAGACAGTGAACAGCTTTCCGCCGCCCCGATGCCAAGCGCCAATCGTTTCCCGGCTGACGTCCGGCTGATTGAGAGGCACCGACAAAAATTTGAGTCGCGTAAAGAAATCATTTACGATTCCGGACAGCGTCCAAAAAGCGGCGCACAGATTGAGCCAGGAGAATTCGATGACCTTCAAAGTCAGTGGCGTCCTCGCCGCGGCGGCGGCTGTCGCACTTACCGGTGCGGCGTCAGCCCAGAGCAACCAAACCTACTATCAACAGATTCAGGGCGGCTATCAGGCGGGTACGGTGACACCGGCAGTTGGCGGAACCTATCAGTCAACCGTGACGGCACAGCCCGCCCAGCCTAACCCGACCTTCGCACCGGCAACGACCTATACCGGACAGGCCCCCGCAGTGTACGCCCCGCAACAGGTCTATACGCAAAGCGCCCCTGCGATCACCGCTCCGCAACAGGTGACGGTGCAGCAGTCGGCTCCGATGTATTCGACCACAACGCCGAGCTATGCTTCGCCCTACACACCAACGGCGCAAACGGCGATTGCGGCCCCGTCGACGACCTACATCGCGACCCCTTACGGCGGCGCGGCTAATACAGTCACTCTGCAACAACCGGCTGCGCCCCTCTTCCAGCAACCGGTTTACGGCGGGACGATTACCGCGCAGCCTTTGCCCGCGCCGTCTGCTCTGCCGGTACCGGCGACCGCCTTCACATCGTCGGTTCCGGACTCGACCGCACCGGTTGCGACAGCGACCCAGCTTGAGGACAACGACATCTGGTCGTTCAACCTCCCCCGTTTTTACCCTGCCATTCAGGCGTGCTTGCGTAAAAGTCAGGCCAAAAATCCGGTGATCGCAAACATTCAGGTGCGCGACAACAAGACCATGATGCTGATCGGCGAAGGCGGTTCGTCCAGCTTTTCGACCTGCTCGACCGGCCTGACCGGAACCACGGTCAAAGCGGACAGTGACATTCGCACCGTGCCGCCGGCCTTCTTCGCGCCGCTCGGTTCGACCTTTACCGTGTCGCCTGACCGTCCGTTCCAACCGATCGTCGATACCGACCAGAAAGTCATCGGATGGCTGGTGCGGACGCAGCCCACGCGGGCTGTCAACCAGTTCGGACAGGCCGCCGGCTTTGACGGCCAGTTCATTCCGCCGGTTATGGTGAACACATCCGTCGGCAAAAGCTGACTGATACGGCCATTTTGAGCTTTGAAAGCCGCGCGACAGCCCTGTCGTGCGGTTTTCTTTTGGCGGCGTGTTTTTACGCGACCCGTCTGCGGCCCTTGACTTCGCGGGTGCAGCATGACCATGTCTGACCTAACGGGGCTGCGGCTCCGCGTTCGAGCATTTTGGCGGCGTAATCCGACGGAATGCACCCCAAAATAGCCGGGCATACCCCCCCAGCACCGACGAGACGCTGCGCCAACGGGCGCACTTTGCCGTGTGCTGCGGACATGCCCCAGATATGAAAAGAGATTCCTTTGTCCTTTGACACCCTCGGCCTTGACGAGATTATCGTCAAAACCCTGACCGCTTCCGGTTACGAAAAACCAACGCCTATTCAAGCCAAAGCCATCCCCGTGATCCTTGCGGGGCGCGATGTTGTCGGCCTTGCGCAGACCGGAACCGGCAAGACCGCGGCCTTTACATTGCCGCTGATCCAGCGCCTCAACAAAAACCAGACCCATACGCGGCCCGGTTCGGTCCGCGTTCTGATCGTCTCGCCAACCCGCGAATTGGCCGCACAAATCCACGCATCGGTTCGGACATACTCCAAAGGTCTGAGCCTGATTTCCGCCTGCGTTGTCGGCGGTGTTTCGATGCGCCAGCAGAAAAACGCCCTGAAACGCGGTCTTGATTTTCTGGTCGCCACGCCGGGCCGCTTGCTCGATCTCGCCGACCAGGGATGCCTGCGGTTTGACGATGTTGAGACGCTGATCCTTGACGAGGCGGATCAGATGCTCGACATCGGATTCCTGCCTGCGATCAAGCGGATCATCGCCGCCTGCCCCAAGACGCGCCAGACGTTATTATTCTCGGCAACGATGCCCAAAGAGATCAAGGCACTGTCGCGGGACCACTTGCATAATCCCGAGGAAATCGCGGTTGCGGCAGTGTCCAAGACTGCCGACAAGATCGAGCAGGGCGTCATGCACCTGACCTCGGACAACAAAATTCCGGCCATCGTCGGGCTGGTGAAAAAGCACAGCGAAAAGCAGATAATCGTCTTCACCCGCACGAAACGCGGGGCCGACAGAGTTGTGCGGCGTCTTGAAGGGTCAAATCTGCCTGCGGCGGCAATCCACGGCAACAAATCCCAGAACCAGCGCGAACGGGCGTTGGGTGCTTTCCGCGAGGGCAAATGCCGTGTGCTGGTCGCGACCGATATTGCGGCGCGCGGGATTGATGTGCCGGGCATTGGCCTCGTTATCAACTTCGAATTGCCGAACGTTCCCGAGGTGTATGTCCACCGCATTGGCCGCACAGCACGCGCCGAGCGCGACGGTCTGGCCATCAGCTTTTGTGATCCCGAAGAACAATATTACCTGCGCGACATTCAGCGCCTCATTAAGATCGAGATCCCGGTTCTGCCTGCGCCTGACGGGGTTGAGGGGCTAAAGACACCGAACCTCGAAGACGCCCGCAAGCCGAAGGTTGTTCAGCAACAGCGCCCTCCGCGCCGCGAACGCCCCGCAGGGGCGGGTAACGGTCAGGGCAAGCCGAAACCCGCGCACAAACGCGCCGATGGCGGGCCTGCAAAACCCGCAGGCGCACGCCCGACCCGGCGTCGGCGTCCGAACAAAAGCCGCCCTGCCGCTTCGGCAGGCTGACCCTTAGTGGATCGGATCCTTCGAAACGATCCGACTAGAGCAAGACCCACGCGAACGGAGAATCACCATGATCGAACGGTCGAAAACCACCAGACGCATGAGCCAGATCGTCAAGCATAACGGCACCGTCTATCTGGCCGGGCAGGTTGGCGAGGGCGCAACAGTTGCTGAACAAACCAGCGATTGCCTCGCGCAGGTCGATGCTCTGCTGACCGAGGCGGGAACGTCGAAAGAAAACCTGCTGCAAGCGATCATCTGGCTGGATGATATGGCGGATTTTGCCGAAATGAACGGTGTATGGGACGCTTGGGTTCCCGAGGGCCACGCGCCGGCACGGGCCTGCGGCGATGCAAAGCTTGCCGCACCGAAATTCAAGGTAGAGATCACGGTGATCGCCGCTTGCTGACCGCGCCTGGGACGACCCGCATCCGCGACTTTACCAGCGACACGCAATCCGTTAATCCTGCGGCGTCATTCAACGCTTTTCGGAGACTCGCGCGATGTCGAACGCCCCTACCATGCTTATTCTTCCCGGCGACGGGATCGGCGCAGAAGTCATGGTCGAGGTCCAGCGCGTCGTTGATTGGGTCTCCGGCGCGTCGGGCACGCCGTTCACCACGGAAACCGATCTTGTCGGCGGGGCAGCCATCGACGCGCATGGCAAGCCTTTGCACGACGACACGATGAAAAAGGCTTTTGATTTCGACTCGGTGCTGCTCGGCGCCGTGGGCGGGCCGAAATGGGATAACCTCGATTTCTCGATCAAGCCCGAGCGCGGCCTGTTGCGCCTGCGCAAGGAAATGGAGCTGTTCGCCAACCTGCGCCCCGCGATGTGCTTTGATGCGCTGGCTGATGCGTCCTCGCTGAAACGCGAGTTGGTCGCCGGTCTTGATATTATGATCGTCCGCGAACTGACCGGCGGAACGTACTTTGGCGAGCCGCGCGGGATCACCGACCTGCCCAACGGCGAGCGGCGGGGCGTCAACACGCAGGTTTATGATACCCATGAGATCGTCCGCGTTGCCCGCGCCGCATTCGAGCTGGCGCAAAAGCGCGGCGGGCGTCTGTGTTCGGTAGAAAAGGCCAACGTGATGGAGTCGGGCGTGCTGTGGCGCGAAGAAGTCACCAAGCTGGCCTCCGAATACCCGGATGTAGAACTCAGCCATATGTACGCGGATAACTGCGCGATGCAGTTGGTGCGTCAGCCGAAGCAATTCGATGTGATCGTAACCGACAACCTGTTCGGCGATCTGCTGTCCGATTGTGCCGCGATGCTGACAGGCTCGCTCGGCATGTTGCCCTCGGCCTCGCTGGGTGCAGAGGACGAGAATAAAAAACGTAAGGCTATGTACGAACCCGTACACGGATCGGCCCCCGACATTGCGGGTCAGGGCAAGGCAAACCCGATTGCCTGTATCCTCAGCTATGCGATGGCACTGCGCTACAGCTATGACATGCCCGACGCTGCCGATGCCGTCGAAAAGGCCGTCCAAGACGTGTTGGCCGAAGGCTATCGCACCGGCGATATCATGCAGCCGGGCATGAAGGCGGTCGGCACAACCGAGATGGGCGATACGATCATCGCCAAGCTTAAAAAGGCCGCGTGATGGATGCGGTTCGCGCCCTTCCCCGCTATCTGATCGACCGCTACAAGGGATGGCGCGCCAGTACCTATGACGAGAACCGCGCGTGGTACAACCGCCTCGCGACCGAGGGACAGCGCCCGCGCGCCATGGTGATCGGATGCTGTGACAGTCGGGTGGACGCAATCGCACTGTTCGGAGCGGAACCGGGCGAGCTGTTCATGCTGCGCAACGTCGCCAATCTCGCCCCGCCTTACAAACCGTCCCACGAACACCACGGCACATCGGCGGCAATCGAGTTTGCAATCACCGGCCTCGGCGTGACCAATCTGATCGTGCTCGGCCATGCCCAGTGCGGAGGCGTAAAGGCCTTTGTCGAAATGAAGGACGATCCCGACCGCACCGAGCTGGGCGGCGAGTTTATCGGCGCATGGATGAAATCGCTCGATCCCGCCTATGACCGTGTTCCGCGAGACGGCGATCCGGCTGATCGTCTGCGCGCCTTTGAACAGGCGGGGGTGGTCGTCTCGCTGGAAAACCTGATGACCTTCCCGTTCATCCAAAAGGCTGTCGAAGAAGAAAAGCTGGTTTTGCATGGCGCATGGTTCGACATCGCCTCCGGGACGCTGCATCATTACGAAGCAGAAAGCGGCGCGTTCCATCCCATCGGATAATCGCCGCTGCATGAGTGTCCGGTAGCGGGCGCGCGAATACCGGAGGGTGCGATGAGATTTTCCACGTCAGTGATAGCGTTGCTGTTGGCGATGCCTGCTGCCGCTCAGGAGGCCGTGCAGCCTGAAGACACATTCTCGATTGTGGAGGTCGAATCCGTCGAGGCGAAGGACTTTATGATCGCCGCCGCCAACCCGCTCGCGGCGGAGGCCGGATATGACGTGCTGGCGAGTGGCGGAACCGCCGCCGATGCGCTGGTGGCCGTACAAATGATGCTCAACCTCGTCGAACCGCAAAGTTCCGGCATCGGCGGCGGCGCGTTCCTTGTCTATTGGGACCAAGAATCCGGCAAGCTGACAACACTGGATGGCCGCGAAACGGCCCCGAAATCCGCGACGCCTGAATACTGGTACGGCGAGGACGGCAAGCCGGTCGGTTGGTGGGATGCCGTAAAAGGCGGGCGTTCGGTCGGCGTACCGGGAACCCTCGCGCTGCTGGATGCCGCCCATCAACGGTGGGGAAAGCAAGCATGGGCGGATACAATCCAGCCTGCGATGCGGTTGGCCGAAAAGGGCTTTGAAGTCTCGCCCCGTCTTGCCGCATCAATCAAAGGTGCATCCGAACGGGGCCTGGCCGATTTTGACGCTGCCCGCGCATATTTCTTCGACGAGGACGGCGCGCCGCTGGCCGAGGGATCGACGCTGCGCAATCCGGCCTTTGCCGAAACCCTCAACCTGATCGCTACTCAGGGCCCGAAGGTTTTTTACGAGGGGATTATCGCCGAGGATATCGTCGCCGCCGTGAAAACCAAAACCAATCCCGGCGACCTGACGCGCGATGATTTATCGGATTACGCCGTCATCGAACGCGCACCGGTCTGTGCGCCTTACCGGACCTATGAGGTCTGCGGTATGGGGCCGCCCTCCTCGGGTGCGCTGACCGTCGGGCAGATTTTGATGCTGCTGGAGCACTTCGACATTCCGGGACTGTCCCCCGCCAACGGGCGCGAGATCGAGGCCCGTCATCTGTTCGCAGAAGCCGCCAAGCTGGCTTATGCCGACCGCGCCCTCTACATGGCCGACAGCGACTTTGTGCGGGTCCCGACGCGCGGCCTTCTCGATCCCGCCTATATGACATCCCGCGCGCAACTGATCGACCCCGACGGGGTGATGGAACTCGGGACGGCGGGCAACCCTCCATGGCGCGATGCGGCTTTGCGCTCACCGGATACCGACCCCGAGCGGCCCGGCACTTCGCATGTCGTCATCCGTGACAGTTTCGGAAACGCGGCGTCTTTGACCACCACCATTGAAACCGGTTTCGGCAGCCGCGTGATGGTGCGCGGCTTTTTGCTGAATAACGAGCTGACAGATTTTTCGCGCGCCCCGGCAAAGAACGGTCGTCCGATTGCCAACCGTGTCGAAGGCGGCAAGCGGCCCCGTTCGTCCATGGCACCGACCATCGTGATGAAAGACGGCGCGCCGTATCTGCTGATCGGCTCGCCCGGCGGTTCGCGCATCATCAACTATGTTGCGGAAAGCATCATCGGCATTCTGGATTGGGAGATGGACCCCGCCACGGCATTCTCGATGCCGCATATCACAAACCGCAACGGATCGACCGATGTCGAAACCGGCGGCGAGGCCTATGCCGCCGCACTTGAAGCGCTTGGCCACGAGGTAAAGATCCGCGATCTGAACTCCGGCCTCCATGGTATTCTGATTAAGGACGGCAAGCTGATCGGCGCGGCAGACCCGCGCCGCGAGGGCAAGGCCATGGGCCGGTGACGACACAACGTCCGAGTTCCGCCCTTGGGTGAGTTGATCGTCGACCTCGCAGGCACCGAAGCCGGTGAGGCGCTGGCCCTTGCACTGGTGATGCTGTCAGCAATGGCACATGCCGTCTTCGGAGCCATAAACAAGGGCGGCGCAGACCCGTTTCTGAATCGCGGGGCGATCAATGTCTGCTACGGATTGATCACGTTGCCGATTGCGCTCTTTGTGGTTCCGTGGCCGACCCCATGGGTTTGGACGCTGTTATTCATCAGCTATATGATCCACATTCTGTACGAATATCTGCAGGCCTCGGCGTTCTCCAAGGGCGATTTCACCATCGTTTATCCCATCGCCCGCGGCACAGGCCCCATGGTCACAATGGTCCTCGCATTGGTAGTTTTTCACGAAAGCTTTTCCGTTTGGCAGTGGCTCGGCGGCATTGGATTGTCCGCCTCCATTATCGGCTTGGCCCTTGTGAATATCCGGCGGGCCAAGCATTTGCCGAATTTGCGCGGCGCGCTGGTCGCCGCACTCGCCACGGGCGTCATGGTCGCGATTTATACGACCTTCGACGCCTATGGAATTCGTCAGGCAGTCAATCCCTTTACCTTTATCGTCTGGTTTTTCACACTCGGAGGCGTCGGGTTTCCACTCATCGCAGCGGCGCGGTGGCGGCGATTGACCGTCAAACCTGCACTGCAGGATATTGCTCTACGCGGTTTTTTCGGAGGAATCATTGCACTCCTAAGCTTCGGCTCTGTCATGCTGGCCACACGGCTGGGGAGCGTCGGTGAAGCCGCGGCCCTGCGCGAGACATCAATCATCTTCGCAACGGCAATAGGCGTGCTGATCTTTCACGAAAAGATCGACGCAACACGATTAGCACTGATCGCAGGGATCGCGGCGGGAGCTATTCTGGTCGAGTTGGGATGACGACCGATTCTTTTCAATTGCACTGGCCGGGACGACCTGCAATCTGAACCAAAGAAATTAGGGAGATTACTGATGTCGCAAGGTCGCCTCGCCGGAAAAACCGCTTTTCTCACAGCCGCCGGTCAGGGCATCGGTCATTCGACCGCGCTCGCATTTCATCGCGAAGGTGCAAAGGTATTCGCCAGTGACGTGAATGCAGAGTTGATGGAAAAGCTGAAGGCGGAAGTCCCCGAAATCACCACGATGACTCTCGATGCCCGCGACACGGATGCGATTAATTCGGCGGCGGCAACCGTCGGGCCGGTGAATATCCTGTTCAACTGCGCGGGCTTTGTTCACCACGGCAACATTCTGGAGACAGAAGAGAAAGACTGGGATTTCAGCTATGACCTGAACGTCAAATCCCTGTGGCGCATGCTGCGCGCATTTTTGCCGGGTATGATTGAGAATGGCGGCGGGTCGATCGTCAACATGTCATCCGCCGCACAAACGATCAAAGCCGCGCCGAACCGCGCGTGCTACTCATCAACCAAGGCAGCGGTCGCCGCGCTGACGAAGTCAGTCGCCGTAGATTTTGTGAAAGACGGCATCCGGTGCAACTGTATCTGCCCCGGCACGGTGCAATCCCCTTCACTGGAAGATCGTATCAAAGCCATGCCCGGCACGTACGAAGAAAACCGTGCTGCCTTCGTCGCGCGTCAACCGATGGGTAGGATCGCGGAACCCGAGGAGATCGCAATGTTGGCTGTATATCTGGGTTCGGATGAGAGCGGGTTCACGACCGGCACCGAAGCCGTAATCGACGGCGGCTGGTCGTTGTAAGTCATGCTTATCGCACACCTCCCTGCGGGTTATCTCGCGGGGCGGTTTTTGGAACCACGCCTCGGCAAAGCTGTCATGCCCGCAGCGTTGGCCGGGTCATTCCGCGTTGGGTACGGGACAGCATGACTTGTCCAACTCTCGAGCATATGTGACGAGTCGCCTGCAGGTGCGAGCGGTTGCAGACCGGTCGGCCTGGCGCGTTTCTATCTGGTGCGTTTATGTATCTTAATCGTTGAGAGCAAAAGGTTCGTCTGCTGGTTAGTGTGGCGGTGACCGACTTTCCCGTCGCTTAAGCGACAGTATCATAGGCGCAGCGGGTCTTAACGGCCGAGTTCGGGATGGGAT